>VFKK01000021.1 GCA_009885605.1 Cyclobacteriaceae bacterium
AGTACCTTGCTCTGATCTTGCATACACATACTTCTTAGGAGAATAGGGTCCTGCATTGCCTTGGTTTCTGATCCAGTTTGCACCTGGATGATCTTGCCAATCCAAATAAGGAAGACCTCTTCTGCCAGTTGTATGGTCAACTCTTGGATCCAGGTTTCCTGTATCAGGAGTGAAAGGAGCAGCAGTTGTCAATCCCATATCACTCTTCACTGGATTTGAACCGGTATTGTAAGAACCATCCAATAAAGGAAGACCAGCAGCATTAGTTCTGAATGAATTCACGAAAGTGAAAGTAGGCTGGAAGAATCCGCAACAGTTACCCGGACCGGAAGGACCAGTATTGTATGGAAAGTTCAATTGAAACTCAGGGTTCGCGTTAGCAATACTTCCGGTATTAGCAGCAGACTGATAAGCCCAGATTGATTCCTGGTGATTATCATTCTTACCTCTGAACATGTCATCATAATAAGGAACCAAACCGTACTTCAAACCATTGCTGGTAACGCCATTTGCAATAACGTCATCAAACAAGGCTTTAGCAGGAGCGAATTTGTTCTGGTACATGTAGACTTTTGCCAACATTGCCTTAGCTGCCCAAGAGTTTACTCTCCCAACCTGAGATTGAGTAGCAGGTAGGTTTTCAGCTGCATACTTCAAATCAGCCTCAATGAATGGATAAAGATCTTTATCGTTCTTTACATCTTCCAAACCAGAGCCATAATCCACTGTCTCATCTACATATGGAGTATTACCATAGTTTTTCTTCAACTCGAAATAGTAATGAGCTCTCAAGAATCTCGCCTGAGATGTAAGTCTTTTCACATCAGCAGGAGTAACATCCGGGGCAGGATTTTGAAGAAGTCTCAATACGTTGTTAGCCCGAGCGATACCTTCATAATCATTGGCATACTTTTGTCCCAAATCGCCTGAAGCAGAATTTGACTCAAACCGCTGGAAAGGGTTGATTGAGCTAAAATCTCCAGGGTCAGTACCCTTATTTGCATCACCGCCTCTTACACTACCCCTTACCCAGTTGGAAGCTCCCGCCAAGGTCTGGAATCTACCGTTTACCTGAGAATAGGCTGCAATCAGGGATGCATCTATACCAGCCAGCGTTTGTAACTGAGACTCAGCCAACACTCCTGTCGGCGGGACATCCAGAAACTCATCGCTGCAACTCACTGCTACTAACATCACTGCGGATGTTAAAAGCGTTCCGATTTTTGTTTTAAAATTTTTCATCTCATCTGATTTTCATTTTATAACTCGATTGTTATTAAGTTGTTTAAGAATTGAAAGATAAAAAAAGACAAAATTTAAGCTGTATATATTGGGTAGTTTTCAACGCCAATACTGAAAGTCAATTCAGCGTTTTATACCTATTTATTATACCAAGCTTGCTGTTTTTTTAACGAAATAGTCCTGACTTTCCTTTTCGTAAAATACATCGTATAGTGTTACTTATGGCAGTCCGCTTACCTTAAAAAGGATCTTGAAAAATCACCACTTTTTCTCGGTCTGATTTTTGGATTTTCAGATAAAGATAATCCTACAATTTTTTCACGTAGACCGAAAAATATCGGCCCCTATTAACTCCAAACTTAACCAAGCAAGACAACTGTTTATTTTGACTTTTCATCCATAAAAAAGCTTGCACTAACTTTCAAGAAACCTGTTGTTTCTTCTAAGATGTCGGTGGTTTAAAAGGTTTTCAATCAATTACTTTTCAGTAATACGCTATTGGAAAATTCTATTCTTTCATCACCAGAAGATTGCAATTCAAAGAGGGCTACACTTTTCTGGTACGAGACGAAAGTTTGGAATAGGTTAATTGCTGATGGTTCATATTATCTTTCTACGCTTTCTTACCAGTAGCCAAATAGAATATGGTTGAAAGTTCGAAAAAACGTATTGTTGTCTTTCTTCAGAGTACGATTACCCGCAAAAATTTTGTTTGATTCGATCTTACTGGCAAAATCACGAATGATCAAAATTCATTTTATGTATGTACGCTTTCTTGCCACTAGCCAAATAAAACAAGCTCTGAAGTTCAAAAGCAGCAACTGTGGTCAGTCGACCGTAGTCTGTGG
>VFKK01000234.1 GCA_009885605.1 Cyclobacteriaceae bacterium
ACCATCAAAGGCAAAGCAGTCAACATGGAAATCTCAAAAGGTTAATTGTTATAAGGTTAATAAGAATTAAAGCACATTTCTTTCGGGAAATGTGTTTTTTTTGTGCCTTTAAGATTTCGCTATGCAACTTTTCTTCCAGGAAAAAATCACCCCTCCCCTCGTATCGCTTGATCCGGATGAGTCAAAGCATCTTACTAGGGTGCTTCGCAAAAAGCAAGGCGATTTGATTTCGCTGACCAATGGCCAAGGGAAACTTTTTGAATGTGTTATTCTTGAAGCAAATCCTTCAAAAACCACTTTGAAAGTTGTGAAGACACTTGAAGTTCCTCAGGAAGAATTTTACATCCATTTGGCCATTGCTCCAACCAAAAGTCCGGATCGGATGGAATGGATGGTCGAAAAAATCACCGAAATAGGTTTTCATGAATTGACACTCCTGGAAACCATGAACTCGGAAAGAAGCTTCCTGAAAACGGATCGACTAGAAAAGAAGATTATTTCAGCCTGCAAGCAAAGCTTGAAATTCAGAACCCCGATAGTAAATCCAATCAGCCGACTTGATTCAATTCTAGATTTAAGGAAATTCGAAGGATATCAGAAATTCATCGCTTATGTGGATGAACATCACGATCATCATTTATTTGACGTCGCCAAATCAAGAGGAAAATACCTTGTTCTGATCGGTCCTGAAGGGGATTTTGATCCTGCGGAAATCAAAAAAGCACTTTCATTTGGCTTTCTACCAGTCTCTTTGGGAAAGAGTCGATTGAGAACAGAGACAGCAGGTTTGGCAGCAGTTGAAATGCTTCAGCTAATTAATCGTTGATTTTTCAGTTTTTTTCTCCATACCCAAAGTCTTATTTGAAGTTCAGTGGGTAATTTTACTAAATTAGAGTCTAAGCCATTTTTGCTGTGCCATACAAAGAGAAAGAAATAGAGAAGAAATATCATTCCATCGGGGAAGTAGCCACGATGTTCAAAGTAGCGCCTTCGTTAATCCGCTATTGGGAAGGTGAATTTGATATTATTCATCCCAAAAAAGATAAAAAAGGAAACCGGCGATATACCAAGGACGATATCCAAAAAATCCGTTACATCTATCACCTTGTCAAGGAAAAAGGGTACACCCTCCAAGGTGCGCAGGATGTGATCAAGCAAGGAAAAGAACAGGGATTCGATAAAGTGGCGACTATTCAGAAACTCCAGGAACTCAAAGACTTTTTAATCAATATCCGGGACGAATTCAATGCACAATCCAACTCATGAGGAAATAAGGTATTTTTTGGCTCTCTCGCTCGCGCCCAAAGTCGGGCCGGGAATTTTTAAAGCAATTTTGGCGTATGCCGGTTCTTCTCAGCGTTTTTTTCAAATCAGCAAAGGAAAAGCCTCTAAAATCCCTAAGGTTGGTGCCAAACTCCTGGAAATCCAAAAACAAGAATCTCAACTCCTCCGACTTTCAGATGATCTTATAAATCAGGCTGAAAAGAAAGGATTTCAAATTCTAACTTACTTAAATCCAGGTTTTCCAAAAAGACTCAAAGCTCAGGATGATTCCCCTGTCGTTTTATTTGCAAAAGGAAAATCTGATCTCAATTTTGAGCGGACTGTAGGAATTGTAGGAACCAGAAGTGCCACTTCCTATGGAAAAGCTGCCACTCGAAAAATCATCGAAGATCTGACCATTTACCAACCTGCTATCATCTCAGGATTAGCTTATGGTATCGACATTGAAGCTCATAGAATGGCGCTTCAAGCAGGACTTCCAACAGTCGCCATCATGGGTTCACCTATCGACCAAATCTATCCTGCCACTCATAAAAAGACTGCTGAACAGATTCAGGAAACAGGGGCTTTGATCTCAGAATATCCTCCGGGAAGTAAAATGACACCGGGAAATTTCCCCGCCAGAAATCGGATTATCGCCGGTCTTTCTGATGCTTTGATTGTGGTGGAAGCAGCTGTAAAAGGCGGTGCTTTGATTACAGCAGAGATAGCCTTTTCATACAATAAAGAAGTTTTTGCCGTGCCCGGGAACTTACAATCCCCATTCAGCGAAGGCTGTAATCTGCTTATCAAGCGGATGAAGGCAAATATTTACACCGGTCCGGGAGATGTGGCTGAGGCACTTTTCTGGAGCAAACCAGGAGAAGTAAGTCAGAAAAAACCAGCCCTTGATCTGAGCAATCGGGATCAAGAAGAATGCATAATTCTGAATCTTTTGCTCGAAAAAGGAGAATCTGAAATTGACCAGATGAGCTATCAATCAGAGATTCCTCTGGGGATGCTTTCCTCCAAACTTCTCGCTTTGGAATTTGA
>VFKK01000141.1 GCA_009885605.1 Cyclobacteriaceae bacterium
ACCTGAATATTGCCTTTGTGGCGACGCATGATCTGCTTGGAAAGGCTGAGTCCGATTCCTGAGCCTTTACTTTTGGTGGTGAAGAAAGGAATGAAGATTTTGCCTAAAGCTTCTTCCTCGATTCCCTTTCCGGTGTCGCTGACTTCCAGGATGATTTTCCCCGACTCATCGATAAATGCCCGAAGGGTGATGATTTTCTCATCAGCGTCTTCCAAAGCCTGAATGGCGTTTTGAAGCAAATTGATCATCACCTGCTCGATCTGATTTTGATCTCCAAACAGAATCAGTTCATTCGGATTAAGTTCTTTTTCCAGGGAAATTCCCTGTGATTCGAGCTGATTTTGAAGTAAGATTTCGAGCTGATCAAAGAGCCTTGAGATTCCGATACTTCCGAATTTTGGTGCGGGGATATGTGCCAGACTTCGGAATTCGGACACAAAACTGATCAAGCCCTGACTTCGCTTTTCGATCGTACTGATTCCCATCAGACAATCCTCCATGTCGGCTGGGTTTAGGGGTTCGTTATGATCCATTTTGTCTTCAAGCTCGCCTTTCAGTGTCCCGGCGAGTGAGGAGATCGGCGCAATGCTGTTCATGATCTCGTGGGTAAGGATTTTCACCAGGTTTTGCCAGGCTTCCATTTCCTTTTCCTCGAGTTCGGACTGAATGTTTTGAAGCGATACGAGTTTGAATTTTTCGCCTCTCATCAGCAATTCGATCACGTAAACCGACAGCTGCATGATCCCGTCTGGATGTGCGATTTTGATGAGTTCGCTTCCACCAGTGCGTAAATTCTGAATCGCAAGGTGAAGCTCTTTGTTGATTCCTTCGATCTGATTGATGTTTTTCAATTCTTCCACATCCAAAATCCGCTTTGCGGCGGTGTTGACGATCTGGATTTCACCATTTTCGCCATAGGTGATCAGGCCGATACTCAGGTGCTTGAAGACGGATCTGAAATACTGGTAATTAGCTTCTTTCTCCGCCTGATCCTCTTTCAATTTTGCCAGAATCGCATTGAACTCGATGTGCAGATCATCCGTCTCCGTCCCATCAAACTTGACCGGATAGAGTTGGCTATACTTGTCTTGCTTAATATTATCGAGGAAGGTTCGCACTTTTTTGAAGGAGCTCTCAGAATACCGGAGCATAAAAATGATCTGGAAGATCACCAAAATGATAAACAGGGAAATCATGAAGACTCCCCATGTATCAAAAATGGCGTAGGATAAAAGAAAAAGGGAGCCGGCGAGCAGCAGGATTCTGCCGAGCAAGCCTACTTTATAGTCCATATTTTTCTAGTCTTCGGTAAAGGGAAGCACGGGTAAGCCCCAGTTCCTTGGCCGCTTTGGATATATTTCCGCCGTTTTTGTCAATTGCACGCTGTATGGTACTTCTCTCCATATCATCCAAATTCAGCGTGACAGCAGTTGGTGCTTTTTCGGATGCAGGTTTTGCAGAAAGGAAGAAGAAATCTCTTGAATCCAATTCTGTGCCTTCCGCCATGATGATTGCCCGCTCGATTGCATGTTGGAGTTCACGGATATTTCCCGGCCAGCCATATCGCTGAAGTAAGTCCATAGCGGATAGAGTAAAGCCCGTGAAGTTTTTGCGATATTTCTGAGAGTAGCTTTTCAGGAAGTGATTTGCCAAAACAGGAATATCATCATGCCTGTCTCTCAGTGGAGGAAGGAAAATCTCGACTGTGTTGATTCGATACAGTAAATCCTGACGGAAAGAATTCACCATTACCATCTCGTGCACGTGCATATTGGTAGCGCAGATCAGGCGGATATCAACCGGAATTGCTTTGTTGGTTCCGATTCGGGTGACCTCTCTTTTTTGTAAGACGGTGAGAAGCTTGGATTGCAAAGGCATAGAAAGATTTCCGATTTCGTCCAGAAATAAAGTCCCGTTATCCGCAACTTCAAATCGTCCCGCACGGTCCTCTTTGGCATCGGTGAAAGCTCCTCGCTTATGACCAAAAAGCTCACTTTCGAAAAGTGACTCCGTGATGGATCCCATATCCACACCCACAAAAATCTCATCCTTGCGAAGAGAACGGTCATGAATTGCACGTGCGATGAGCTCTTTTCCGGTTCCGTTTTCTCCCAAAATCAGAATATTTGCGTCAGTCTGGGCGACTTTGTCAATGATTGAAAAGATGTTTTTCATCGAAGCACTACTTCCGATTATGTCGGCGTATGGCTTTTTAAGGTCAGTTTGAAGTTGTTTTTGCTTCTTCTGAAGCTTGTCTACCTCATTGTAACTTTCCTTGAGTTTGATTGCAGAGGAAAGGGTTGCGATCAATTTTTCGTTTTGCCATGGCTTCAGGATAAAATCTGTCGCACCTTCTTTTAATGCCTGAACAGCCATTTCTACATCGCCGAAAGCAGTGATCAGAATTACGACTGCCTTTGGATCGATTTCTTTGATCTGATTAAGCCAGTAAAATCCTTCTTTGCCGGAAGTGGTGTCCTCTCGAAAATTCATATCAAGGAGAATGACATCATAGGAATTGTTGCTGATCAGAAAAGGGATTCTCCTCGGATCTTTCTCAATCATGACTTCTTTTGCATGCTTTTTCAGGAGCATTTTAGCTGCGAAAAGCAGATCTTCGTTGTCGTCGATGATGAGTATTTTTCCTAAAGCTTGAGTTTCCATGGTTGACTGTTTGGATTTACTAGGGGAAAATGATGCCAATCCTAAATTAGCCAGTATTCAGCTGGTTTTCAAGCTAAAGTGTCCGTAATTGTACGGTATTATATTGAAATCGGACACTATTGTCCGGGTTTTCAGCCTTGAGAGATTTTTATAACTTTGCACTTCACAAAAATTAAAAAACATGCAAGCTAAAAAGGGTGATTCAGTGCAGGTGCACTATACAGGAAGATTGGAAGATGGAAGCGTTTTTGACACCTCTGTTTCTCGTGAGCCTCTTGGTTTCACACTTGGAGACGGAAATATGATCAAGGGATTTGATGCTGCCGTTTATGGAATGATTATCGGGGATAAAAAGACTGTCACGATTCCTGCTGCTGAAGCTTACGGTGAGCGAAAAGACGATATGATGATCGATGTGCCGAGAGCGCACGTTCCTGCAGATATTTTACCTGAGATTGGCCTTGATTTGGTCTTACAGGATGAAAGTGGAAGACCTATGCCGGTGACTGTGGTTTTTGTAGATGATGAAAAAATCACACTTGACGCCAATCATCAATTGGCTGGTCAGGACTTGATATTTGACATCGAACTTGTAAGAATTGGATAAACAAAAAGCCCGGTCAGGCGGGCTTTTTCATTGAATATTTTTTAGCCATTCCGGCAATTCGTAGAGGGTAAGCTTGCCTTTGGAGACGATTGCCAGCCTTTCCTGACCGACTTGCAGGTATTGAAAATCCGGAAAATTGATAGTCGCAATTTTTTGACTTTCCCCGGTGGAAAGGGAGATTGCCATCAGTTCACTTTGCTCCAACCAAAGCAAATGTTCCTTGTAAAAACATAGTCTTTGGGATGTTTTTACATTCATTTTTTCAAGAAGATTTCCCTGATTGTCAAACATGAAAATTCCTGATTCCGGCACATTCATAAAAACCCGGTTTTTGAATTCGCGAATTTCAGCTACAGCCAGATTTTCTGAATTCAGAATCAGATTCAGGGGTTGGGATTGAATCACCAGATTCCTCCGGTAATCCAGAGATTTCAGACTCAGATCTGACTCATCCCAAACCCAGATCACATTATTATTTCCAAAAGTTGCTGCCTTTGCCAGATTCACGTCGGTGAGTAAAAAACCAGTTTCGGTAAGTGGATTCAGAAATCTATCGAGAACCCGGTACTCCTGCAGGTCGGAAGAAAAGCTGAAAACATTTACAGTCCAGGCTGCTTCCAGTTGATTAAGCCTTCCCTGTCTGGGCGGTGAAAACAGGTTTAATTGCTTTCCTTCAGCGCTGAAAAGATAAATATCACCGGCAATATTACTTGCGAATATCTGGTCTTTTGTGTCCAAAGAAACCAGATCGATGTTTTTCAGTGTAATCTCAGCGATTGGTTCTCCCAGTCCGCGGGCTTCCTGTGTGAATCCGGGAAAACTTCTAAGGATAAAAAGAAGAATTAAAAAACCTCTCATTTCTCAAAGGTTTTAAGGGTTGCTTTTTTACCGTCAAACTCTAAAAAAGTGTACTGATTTACCCACTCACCCAAATTGTAATAGGTAGATTTTTCACCCACAGGCAATTCTAAAGGAAGATGGCGATGTCCAAAAATATAGAGATCGTGATGTTGACTTGCCTGGATTTCTTTGCAATAATGCCAAAGCCACTCATCGTCTCCGAGGAAATGACTTTCATCTTTTGCCTCATTGGTGATTCGGCTGTGACTTGACCAAGCGCGAGCCAGTTTTACTCCCAAATCAGGATGAAACCACCTGAAAAGCCAATTAGAAACCGGGTTTGTAAAGACTTTTTTGAGGAATTTATAGGATTTGTCACCGGGTCCAAGCCCGTCTCCGTGTCCGACCAGAATCATTTTTCCTTCAACCGAAAGCTCAATTGGATTGTGGTAAACAGGGATTCCGAGTTCTTGGGTGAAGTAGTCTCTAATCCATAAATCATGATTGCCGGTAAAGAAAAAGATTGGAATCTTACGGTCGCGCAACTGGGAGATTTTTGAAATAAATGGAATAAAACCCTTCGGAATAACCTCGCCATATTCAAACCAAAAATCGAAGATGTCTCCGACTAGAAAAATGGCCGCGGCATCCACTGCAACAGAATCCAGCCAACGGATAATCTTTCGTTCTCTAAGTTTGCTTTGTTCGGAATTGGGTGCACCCAAATGGAAGTCAGAAGCGAAATAGAGCTTTTTTCCATTCAGGGGAAAATCCGTTGGGGTTGAATGCATCGTTAAAGATAAACTTAGGGAGTATAAATAAAAAAACCCTGAGAGTTTCAGGGCTTTTGTTAGGAATATTATTTTTATGAATTACTCTCCTCAGGGAGGACTTTAGCTTCTCCTTGTTCTTCAGTTTCACCTTGTATTTCGGGAGTGCTTAATTTGTCTGTGACCACTTCCGGAGCAGATTCTTTTTTATTCGTATAGGCTTGATAAGTCGTTTCCTTTTCGAAAGGTCGCTTCCCGATAAGCTTTTCCAAATCAGACTGGAATAAGATCTCTTTTTCCAAAAGCTCTTTAGCAAGTGTTTCTAATTCTGTGACCTTGCTTTTGAGTAAATCTTTGGTTCGCTCGTAAGCTGAAAGTACCAGCTTTCTTACTTCCTCATCAATGGTTTCCGCCGTTGTTTCAGAGTAAGGCTTGGTCATTTTGTAGCCATCTGCTTTTGAATCATAAAAGGAAACGTTTCCGATTTTATCATTCATTCCATAGACAGATACCATGGAATAGGCCATTTTGGTCACTCTCTCGAGATCACTCAACGCTCCGGTAGAGATTTTATTGAAGATGATTTCTTCAGCTGCACGTCCTCCAAGAGTCATGCACATTTCATCAATCAATTGCTCAGTCTGGTACAGAAACTGCTCTTTTGGAAGGTATTGTGCATATCCCAATGCAGCTACTCCACGTGGTACAATACTTACTTTTACCAATGGATCCGCATGCTCCAGGAACCATCCCGCAACTGCGTGGCCTGCTTCGTGGTAGGCAACGATTTTCTTTTCTTCTGGAGAAATGATTTTATTTTTCTTTTCCAGACCACCGATTACACGATCGACAGCATCCTGGAAATCCTGCATATCAACAGCAGTCTTGTTTCTTCTTGCTGCAATAAGCGCAGCCTCATTACAGATATTGGCGATTTCAGCGCCTGCAAAACCAGGAGTCTGAGCGGCTAATTTCTTAGGATCGATGTCATCAGCAACTTTTATAGGAGCAAGGTGCACTTTGAAAATCGCCTCTCTGCCATTGATATCCGGTTTGTCGATGGAGATCTGTCTGTCAAATCTACCCGCTCTTAATAATGCGCTATCCAAAACATCCGGTCTATTGGTTGCTGCCAGTACGATTACACCTGAGTCAGTGCCAAAACCATCCATTTCAACCAGAAGCGAGTTAAGAGTATTTTCACGCTCGTCGTTTGAGCCAGGCATCTGACCTTTTCCTCTAGAACGACCAATCGCATCAATCTCATCAATGAAGATGATACAAGGCGCTTTTTCTTTCGCTTGCTTAAACAAATCCCGAACTCTTGCTGCACCTACTCCGACGAACATTTCGACGAAATCTGATCCGGAAAGTGTGAAAAACGGCACTCCTGCTTCACCTGCAACAGCTTTTGCAAGAAGCGTTTTACCTGTGCCCGGAGGGCCAATCAGCAAAGCACCTTTCGGGATTTTACCACCAAGCTTTGTGAATTTTGAAGGGGTTTTAAGGAATTCTACAATTTCTTGTACCTCTTCCTTGGCTTCATCCAAACCTGCCACGTTGTCAAAGGTGATTTTTACCTTATTGTCAGCATCAAAAAGCTGAGCTTTCGACTTGCCCACATTGAAAATTTGTCCACCCGGACCTGAAGGGCCAGACATTCTTCTCATCATAAACCAGAAGAATACAAACAGAAGAATCAGGAAACCGAAGCTTCCAAAATAGCTGCTCCAGTTTTCTTCAGTGGTTACTGAGTAGCCGATTCTGTTTTCGGCCGGCACTTTTTGTTCAAGAACTTCGAAGTCAGCAGCAAATGTCTCTGAAGAAGCTACCTGTAACGAGTAATGAGGGCCAGCAGGATTGAATAGCGTTGAATTAGCCTCTAACTCGTCCTTGTATTTAGGAAGGGATAAAGCTGTTGGTTTTAGGGTAATATCTACCCGGTCCATATTTTTGATAAAGACAACTTTGGCTACATCACTGGCCATGTACATGTCTTCAAACTTTCTTTTGGTAACGTCGATTACTGCACCTCTCTGTTGCACCCAGGTAAGGCCAATCAAAACCAAAACGGCAGCTATAATCAGCCAAAGTTGGAAGTTGGGTTTTTGGGGTGATTTAGGGAGTAAGTTTTTACTTTTATTTTTCTCGCTCATCGCTTGTTAGGTAGTTCTTTAAACTTAAGGTAAAACGAATTAGTGTTCTTAAAGTTTGAGATACTTTATTACCCGATTCGGGTAATTTTTGCATCGCCCCACAACTCCTCCAATCCGTAAAATTCTCTTTGATCTTTAAGGAAAATATGCGCAACAACGTTCACATAATCTACCAAAACCCATTGTTTACCGCTTTTTCCTTCAGTTCTCCATGGTTTTGACTCTCCGGCTTTTGAAACTTGCTCTTCGATTGAATCGGAAATTGCATCTAACTGAGTGTCAGAATTGCCTGAGCAAATCACGAAAAAATCAGTAAATCTGTTTTTGATATTTCTAAGATCCATCAGTACAATGTTGGAAGCTTTTTTTTCTTCCATTCCTTTGATGATCACTTTGCTCAGCTGTTCTGCTGTCATATTATCTTTTAATTTTGCATTCACCGGGTAATAATCTACTCTGAGTGGTGAATTCAAAATTTATGTATAAAATCCTTGCCAACACGATTTTTTTGGGGAAAGATGTTCATTTCCTGCCAGAGTGTCATTCTACCAATGACACAGCTTTGAAGATGGTGCGGGAGAAAAAAGCTCAAGAAGGTACTATTGTGATTTGCGAAAATCAAACTAAGGGGAAAGGACAGCGGGGTAATACCTGGATGTCTGAACCCGGAAAAAATCTCACTTTTTCATTGGTCCTAAGACCGGATTTTTTGGATATCTCTGAGCAGTTTTACCTTAATATGACAGTTTCAAACAGTATTCGGAAGCTTTTGCAGGAATACGTCCCCAATTTGAAGGTAAAGTGGCCCAATGATTTGGTAATCCCAGGATTAGGAAAAATCGGCGGAATTCTGATCGAAAATACCTTTTCAGGTGAAGGTTGGGAAAATTCAGTTGTGGGAATAGGGTTGAATGTAAATCAATTAAATTTTAATACCCCCGGCGCAATTTCGCTTTCCAAATTGACCGGCAATCAGTTTGACCTTGAGGAACTTTTCCGGTTGTTGGTCACCCAATTGGAGCAAGGATACATTTTATTAAAGAAAGGAAAATGGAATGAAATCAAAGCAGAATATTTGCACCACCTTTTTTTAAAAGACAGCTTATCCAAATTTTCTTCTGAAGGGAAAGAGTTTTCCGGAATAATCACCGGGGTTAGTCATGAAGGAAAGCTTGAAATCAGTCTCCAAAATGGTGACCAGGTCTTTTTTGGGCTGAAGGAGGTGAGCTTTATAGATTTACCTTAGGTTTTAAATTCTAAACTTTATGAGGTAGCTTTGCTAACTTGAAAAGAATTCAATCTGTTAACAATCAATTATATGTCAGAAATTAAATCTGAAAAATTCATCCAGTTCAAGGTGAAAGACATTTCTCTTGCCGAGTGGGGAAGAAAGGAAATTAAATTGGCGGAAGCCGAAATGCCAGGTTTGATGGCTTTGAGAGAGGAATTTGGTCCTTCTCAACCTTTGAAAGGTGCTAGGGTTGCAGGATGTCTTCACATGACCATCCAGACAGCAGTTTTGATCGAGACGCTTAAAGCACTTGGTGCTGAAGTGACTTGGTCCTCTTGTAATATTTTTTCTACTCAGGATCATGCTGCCGCTGCAATCGCTGCAGCGGGAATTCAGGTTTACGCCTGGAAAGGTCAGACTGCTGAAGAATTTGACTGGTGTATCGAGCAGACGCTTTTCTTTGGTGAAGATCGTCAGCCGCTAAACATGATTTTGGACGATGGCGGAGACTTGACCAATATGGTTTTGGACCTGTATCCGGAGCTTGTTTCAGGAATCAGAGGTCTTTCTGAAGAGACTACTACTGGTGTCCACAGATTGTACGAGAGAATGAAAAACGGAACTCTTCCGATGCCTGCCATCAACGTAAATGATTCTGTTACCAAGTCTAAGTTTGACAATAAATATGGCTGTAAAGAATCATTGGTAGATGCGATTCGTCGTGCTACTGATGTGATGATGGCAGGAAAAGTAGCCGTTGTAGCTGGTTACGGAGACGTTGGAAAAGGTTCTGCAGCTTCATTGAAAGGTGCTGGTGCGAGAGTAATTGTAACTGAAATTGATCCAATTTGTGCGCTTCAGGCTGCAATGGACGGTTTTGCAGTGAAGAAAATGGTAAATGCAATCAAAGAAGCTGATATAGTGGTCACTGCCACAGGTAACAAAAACATCATCACTGCTGAGCATTTCAAAGCAATGAAAGACAAGGCAATTGTTTGTAACATCGGACACTTTGATAATGAAATCGATATGGCTTGGTTGAATGATAATTATGGTCATACCAAGAATGTGATCAAGCCACAGGTTGATCTTTATGAAATTGATGGAAAAGAAATCCTCATTTTAGCTGAAGGTCGTTTGGTAAACCTTGGTTGTGCTACTGGTCACCCTTCCTTCGTAATGTCAAATTCATTTACGAACCAGACTTTGGCCCAACTTGAATTATGGCAAAACTATGAGAGCTATGAGCCAGGAGTATACGTTCTTCCTAAGCATTTGGATGAGAAAGTAGCATTTCTGCACTTGGCCAAACTGAGCGTGGAATTGGATACACTTTCTGATGATCAGGCTCAATACATTGGAGTGGAAGTGAAAGGTCCTTTCAAACCAGAGTACTACAGATATTAATCTTAAACTGAAAAAAAATGAAAAGCCTCAAAGTAATTTGGGGCTTTTTTTATGGATTTAGAAGCAATCTCCTTCCGTCAGGCAGTATTACATATGCCTCAACTTTGCAATTTTCTTTCGATTCATAAGTAAGGTTATAAATTACCTGTGAGGTTTCGCTTCTGGAAATTTGCCAGGTTTCTTTACCGGCAACAGGAACAAGCTGATTGTTTTGGAAACAAGAAAACGATAATTCACGCTTCTCCTTAAAATCAAAAATGAAATTTCTGCCCGCTGGATTTCTTCCATTTATCGCCCCTTTTGAATTCAAACCTACAGTAACACCATTGACCAGATTCAATGTGTGAGTAAGGTGTCCTCCAAATTGGTGAGTCAGTTCATTTTTAGTTTTATGGGTGAGGGTTTCGAAAGTCTCATTGATTACACCAGAAGAATTTTTGGTGAAAGTGCGGATACCAGTTATTGAAGCATCCTCAAACGAGTAATTCTCATATTTAAGAAACCAGACGGGGTTTGCTGAATCAAATAGAGCCAGATCCAAGATTAAATTTCCGGATCTTTTGGATGTTCCTGATTGCGTGCAAGATGTTGCGGAATCGAAAATAAGGGTCACTCTTTTTGCAGTTTTGTCTAAAATGATCTGCGGGCAACCCGGTAGTTCAGAGGATTCCGCATTGGAGTACTGATCGAAAGAAAGCTGCGTAAAAAATAGTATCTCACTCCAAGCGTTAGAAACGATGAATAGCTGGGAAGCTTCGGTAGGAAGATCGGTGCTGATTACCCTTTCTTCATCTTCTTTGCAGGCGATCAGGAAAGTCAGGGAAAAGAAAACGTAAAGGGTTCCTTTTTTCATTCAATAGATTGATTGGGTAAAATTACTGTTTTTGACAATAGCCTTAACCCTTTCAAATACTGGGCCTATTGGCTATCTTCGAAATCAACGATAAACCAAGACCATATGATAATGACCGATGGGATGCTCAAACCTGGAGCTTTGAAAGGGAAAAATATAATTATTACCGGCGGTGGAACCGGTCTCGGCCGATCGATGGGTGAGTATTTTTTGGAGCTGGGTGCTAATTTGGTAATTACCTCCAGAAAGCTTGACGTACTGGAAGGCACAGCCAAAGAAATGATGGAGCAAAAGGGAGGAAAAGTAATTCCTTTGGCCTGTGATGTCCGCGATATCGATCAAGTCGAAAAAATGTGGAAAGATGCCACGGAGCAATTGGGTCAAATACATGTAGTTCTCAACAATGCAGCAGGTAATTTTATCAGTCCAACTGAGCGTCTTTCAACCAATGCATTCAATACGGTATTGGATATTGTGCTCAAAGGTACTTCACAAGTCACGCTAACTGCGGGGAAAGATTGGATTGCCAAAAAACAATCAGGAACGTTCTTGAATATAGTGACCACCTATGCGTGGACAGGATCCGGCTATGTGGTGCCATCTGCTGCTGCCAAAGCAGGAGTTTTGGCTATGACAAGATCTTTGGCTGTGGAGTGGGCAAAATATGGAATCCGATCCAATGCAATCGCACCAGGTCCTTTTCCGACAGAAGGAGCTTGGAGCAGATTGCTGCCAGGTGATTTGGTGAAAAAATTTGATCCGGCCAAAAAGGTCCCGGTGGGAAGAGTAGGCGAGCATCAGGAGTTAGCCAATCTTGCAGCTTATCTTGTTTCAGACTATTCCTCCTATGTCAATGGAGAAGTGATGACTATTGATGGCGGTGAGTGGCTGAAAGGGGCAGGTGAATTTAATAATCTTGACCAAATTCCCCAGGAAATGTGGGATATGATGGAGGCATCCCGCGGAAAAAAGCCATGAGCCCTGGAGTGATCTGGGGCTATCTAAAAGCAAAATGGAAAATCAGGAATTTATGAAAGGAGGCTAAGGCCTTCTTTTTTTGTTTTGAAACTGAAAATTACTCAGGAAGGATATCCTTTTCAAATGATTGATTTTTCTGGACCGACTCTTTGATGCTTTTTTTCAGGGCCGCATCGAGTTGCTTTGTCTCGTTTTTGATAAGATGAACAAGTTTTTTAGATTCTGAGCTTTGAGGTTCAGTATCCAGAATTTCCAAAATCCCCAGAATATTGGCAACTCTTGCTCTTAATGAATGGGATTGCTGAAAAGCCAGATCTTTTAAAAAGTAATGATGCTCGTGGAGCCAAAGCTGATGTCTCTTTTTCTCCGTGATGTCAAGGATGCAGCCCAAAATTCGAATTGGTTTACCCTCTTCCGACCATTGTATTGTTTTTCCATATCCTAAAACCCAAAGAGTTTCATTTCCTTTTGAAAAAATCCTGAATTCCTTTTTGAAAGGAATGCTACCTATAGTTTGAAAATGCCTGGAAAGATCCTTGACCAATCCGGAATAATCTTCAGGATGGATATGGTTTTGCCATGAAATATTTCGTTTTTCAGTTGCTTCGTCGTGAGAATAACCAAGCATTTGGGCTAATCCCTGACTGATATTATCTGCTTTGTTGAAAAAATCGAATTCCCAAAATCCAAGCAATTTGTTTTCAAGAAGGCTGTCAACAATTTCATTTTCGCCACCCGATCTGTCAAAAAAATCTCCGAGTCCGATGTTATATGGTTTAAGAGGCTCTACTGGATGCCCAATTCCCAAACATGTACCATAATCTACTGAGATAAAGAAAAATTCCCATTTTGTCGGGATGATGGTACCTTCCAGATGATTGATTTTTTGAAGCTCTACGATAAACGACTGATGGGAATTTCTCCAAGCTTTTATGCGCTGGTTTTCATATTTTGCAAAATCAGAAGAGAGAAAACAATCTGAGAAATGAAGAGACTTTTCTTTCTGACCAAAAAGTGAAGGGATAGGGCCAAGTCCGGAATCTGAGGATAAGACATTTCCTGACTGGTCAAAAGTCACCTGCAGAAAATACTCTGAAGAGACAGCCAACTTGCCGAGAACCTGAATTGCTTCCCAATTATTCATGTTTTAAATATAAATTCTTTAAACAACAAAAAATAATTTAAAGGCAAAAAATATTATTCAAAATACAAAAAAATATACATAAAATGATTTATCATAAGATGAACCTAAATAAGTCTGATTTTGGAAAAACTGAAAACGCAGGCAATATCCTTACAAATGAAGAAGCTTTGGCTCTTTTGAAAGATTGGGTGAAAAACGAAAAACTTATCGTTCATATGCAACAAGTCGGGCATTTGATGAAAAACTATGCAGCCTCAAAGGGATATAATGTAAAGGACCAATACCGTTGGTATTTGGCGGGATTACTACACGATGCAGATTGGGAAAAATGGCCTGATTCGCATTGCAGAATCATTATTGAGGAATTGGAGAGCAGGAATGTTGACCCGGAAATTATCAGAGCAATAGCTTCTCATGGGCCGAAGTATTTTGGTGTGGAACCGGTGACCGAGATGGATATGATGCTTTATGCTTTTGATGAATTGAGCGGCTTGGTGCATGCATATTCTTTGATGAGACCGGAAGGCTATTCAGGAATGGAAGTAAAAGGTGTGAAAAAACGCCTAAAGGATAAGACTTTCGCCGCTCAGGTAAGCAGGGAGGATATAGCTGATGCATCTAGTAGAGCTGGAATAGATCAGGATATTTTGATTGAATTTGTAATCAAAAACCAAATTGATGCATTGAAGAATTTTGACATTTGAATTTGGGTTAGAATCAAAAAAGGCCGCTTTTAGCGACCTTTTTTGATTATTCATCCCCATCAATTGGATTTTGAACCGGTCTGAAGTTTCCTGCCGGAAGTTCTGCGCCAGCTTCCTTTTTTTCATAAGGGAAAACTTCGACGATTGGGCTTTCTACTATATCCGGGATACGGAAGCTGACAAGCATATTGCTGAGGCTTTCCTGAATCCTGTCAAATGCCTGTTTCGCATCTTCAGCAGTTACGATCATGTATTGTGTGACCTTCTTTTCTTTACCACTATCGGCGTCCGCAACCAGATAAGTGATTTTGCATTTGTACCAAATATCTGCGTCATCGTAGAAAAAGACGTCCACGATATTACTCTTACTGATACCGGTCACCTGAAAATCTCCCCGGATCTGTGATCCAAGTCGGTCATACAGGATTGCCTCTGCCTCGGTAAAAGACACAGCATCAACCAGATATTGCTCTACCATATTCTTCAGCAGGCCTTGTTCATTTTCTTTTGCATACTTGACTTTGCACAAAAACCAGGTTCTCATCTTATTTCAAATTGAAGTTTAAAGGTAAATCATATCAATTGAAGCACAATGATAATGTGTCTTAGGTAATCTCATGGGTAGTTCATAATTTTCTAAGTTGCTGAATAACAAGCTGTTTTTTTTGATCTAAGAAGCTATCATATCGATTAATTCGATTGATTTTTTTGGAATTGGGCTGATACTAAAAAAGCCGTAAATTATCACCAATCCACGGCTATGAGAGAGAATGTTTTGTACAGTTTTCCGGTCCAGTTGTTTCTGCTTCACCTGCGGAAAAATCTCGCATTAATTCTGATCTGGGCACTTCTGTTAGGGATCATTCTGGAAAAATTTGGCGTAGTCCTCGGAATACCGTTTCTATTTTTGGATCCGGAATATTTGCACAAAGTATCCTGGCTGAGTTTCTTTTTGATGGGAATAGGGTTTTCAGTGCTAACGATGGCATTTCATATGACCAC
>VFKK01000169.1 GCA_009885605.1 Cyclobacteriaceae bacterium
AGTTTCGGGTTAGATAATGCCTTGGGGAATTTATGGTTTTTAAACAGCAGATCAGACCGTAAAGAAAATGGGTTAATTCCCGGAGGAGACAGTTCCGGTAAAACTCCCCCAAATTTGTTTAGACAACCTTTCATCCCGTCTCCTGTCTTCCGTCTTCCGTCTCTTTTACCTCACCATAAACCCGGAAGGGCCTCTTCCCACATCCAAAGTCTTGAGAACAGTTCCTGATTCGTTATAGATGGTAACATTTCCATTTCCCTGAAAACCCTTCGCATTTGCTACATAGAGTTCGCGCCGATTCTGATCAAATCCGATTCCGTAAAAACCCGAACCTGTAATAAATTCTTTTACAATCGGCTGAGAATTGGGTATTGAAACTGAAGCAACCCCATCCTTGTAAGTTGGCCATCCGGTACTTGTCAACAGGTAAAAACGTCCATTCTTTCCAATGGCCATTTTTCCGGTAGCATTAGCCACAGGCATCTCCACTGTCTCCGTCAACTCAAAATTGGAGGTATTGATCCGATGGAAATAGACCTTGTCTGATGCCGGGGCGAAAAGCCAAAGCTGAGAGCCAATGGTGAAAAACTGGCTTGGAGAACCTGCTACAACCAGCGTTTTGGTCAAAGTCTCAGTCTCAGCATCGATGACCTGAAGGCTTTTCTCTTCCGAGCCAGCCACCAACACAAATTTTCCGATTGAATAGAGGTCCTCAGGCTTATTGGAAACCTGGATTTTCTTGCCAACAGTCCCTCCGTCAAGTCCATTGACAACAGCGATGTATGAATCCGGGGTATTGTAACTCGCATCATACGGACCGTAATCACTGATAAATAGCTTATTTCCGATTGCTGCCAAAGATCTTGGCTGATCCAATCCGCCGGAAACTGCCCCGCGGCTTTTGAAATCACCTGCGCTTACGATCTCCACTTTTCCAGTATTTGCTACCAGGTACAAGCGCTCGCCCTCCATCACCATGTCCTGAAGCAGACCTGCAAAAGGACGGCTATTCTCTGTTTCAAAAATATTCTGTTTTATAAATCCGGAGGAGGGTTCGAGATGATAGACTTCGCCGTCATTGGAGCCAAAAGCGCCTTCATTCATGATCAGGATTCCGGTTTCGTAAGCTCCCAAAGGACGCTCTTCACCACTGTCATTGCATGCGAAAAGGGTGAAAATCAGGGCAAATGCCCAAATACATTGGTTTAGTTTAAATGTCATAAGTGTATGGATAAATTGAATTGATAAGATCGTCCCGGCATGGCTCGGAGATAGAGCACCTGATAGTCGGTATTAAGAATGTTATTGATTTGAAAGCTGAGGGGGAAATCCAGTTTGCCCCATTTGAGTTTTTGGTACCCGAAACCCAAATTCCAGAGCTGATAAGACGGCATTTGCCTTGGATTATCCGCGGTGACGGATCGTTCGCCGACAAAGAATGTACCCAGGAACGCTGAGAAACCCAGGCGCTCCGCGGCAATTCGTCCGTTTGCCTGATGCCTTGGCGTGTAGGGGAGTTGCTTCCCGACAGATGGATCATTTTCGTCTATTCCTTTCGAAGAAATCGCTTTGGAGAAAGTATAGGCAGCATCCGCTTTCCATGCCCAATTCCCGGTTTCCCAACTTGCCTTTCCCTCGTATTCGATTCCCTGATTGCTGACCGCGCGGATATTTTCCGGGCTCCAGATATTTCCTTTTGGCAGCCAAATAATCCAGTTGTCGACCTGCATCCGGTAATAAGTCAGGCCCTGAGTCAGGTTGATTTTTCCTGTTTTGGTCCAGTTCAGGCCGATTTCACCGCTGATACTTTCCTCGGGAAGCAAATCAGGATTGCCGCCTGGATTCCAAAATCTATCATTCAGGGTTGGAATTTTGAATCCTTTCCCTGCGGAGGTTTTCAGTTCGAGTGTTTGATTTTTGCCTTGCCAAATCTTCCAGTCCATTCCCAGGCTTGGAGTAAAAGGAGCGAAGGTTCCCGAGTAGACTAGCTGACGCAAATTCATGGAAAGTGAAATTTTTTCCGAAGGGGAAAATCGGGTCGATTGGTAAAGCTCGAGTCGATTGTCCTCCGCCTGATAGGTGCTCAGATCGCCTTTTGCACCTGTAAATCTTACTCCGGTTTTTACAGTCCACTTTGAAGAAAAATCTCGATCCCAATCCCCTGAAGCGAAATACTGGGTGGTGTTGTTTTGGCTTTGATTGAATACTTGCTCGTCCCTTACCAACCCTGTTTTCAGGTTGAAGATTGACTTTTCCCCGAATAGAAAATAGTCTACAACCGCACGAAAACTCTGGTCCTGCTGCTGATCTCGCGTATTCGAGCCCATGACAGGCTGAATCTCCCGATTGGCTTTGTTCCACCAAATGGAGGTTTTAAGTTGGTTTTTGGCGTTCAGATTCAAGGCCAGATCCTGGACGATTCCGCTTTGCTCGAATCTCGCATGCTGCTGACGAACTTCAGGTGTTCCGATTTGTCCGAGATCCTGATACGAAAAATCATTGTCAGCCGATTCGCGGTAAACTCGGGTTTTGGAGCTGAATTTTTTCGAAGAAAATCCGGTGCTCAGGTAAGTATTTGCCAATCCAAAGCTTCCGAATTGCTGAGAAAGTCCTGCCTGAAATCCGCTTCCGAATTCTGATTTGGTCTCCAGATGGATGCTTCCTCCGATGGCTTCGTTGCCAAAAAGCGCACCGGCATTTCCAAATTGGACAGCCGCCTGATCGATTCCTGCTATGGGCAAAATCGATAAATCACTTTGTCCCAGCGAAGGGCTATTGATCGGAAGTCCGTTCCAAAAGAGGGCGGTATGTCCGGCTGAGGTCCCGCGGAAAGAAGGGGAGGCAAGCATTCCGGCACCGTATTGTCTCACGAAAATTCCGGTGCGCTCCTGAAGCAAATCTCCAAGAGATCGTCCCTGATAGAGTTGCAGTTCGGTTTTTTCCAAAACCTGAACCTTCTGTCCCTGAGCAAATTTGTCGATCGCCGGGGCAAAAACTTCCACTTCAGCCAGGGAAACGGTGTCCTGACCGATCGGGAGAAACCCGATAATCGTACATACCCACAAGAGCAAAATCATGCCTGATCGAATTAAAATGAATAATCCGATTCGGGCTTGAAGAGAAATGGGAAGAAATGAAACGTATTCCGGCAGGGGAAAACCCGAAGCCGGAGTTTGGCGCAAGTCTTCTTCGCTTTTCCTCCGAAAGCACAGAATCTAATGAATCAGGCAGGTCTCCTGGCTCGTCTGACTTCTGTCTGCCTTCTCATCCTTTGTTTTCCGCAGGAGCGGAAGAGGACAATGGCTTGCTTGACAAAAGCTTTTTCCGATCCCGATATTGGGAAGGGACAGACTTACAGTTGCGGGGACAGCTCCGGTATTACACCGGATTCCCTATTAATCCCTGGAGGCTGAAAGCTTCCGGGAACCTGTTTCGTCTGCAAACATAGATCCTGAAATCGGTTAAAAAAAGAGGAGGCCAAACCCTTTTTTGGAAAAAGCGAAAACCTAGCCTTACTTTCGAGTCGAATTTCCCCAGAAACCTCCGTGAACAAACTCTCGCTTCTTTTCCTCTTTCTACTTCTATTTTCCTCTTTTTCAGGGTGTAAGAAACCAGTTTCCGAAGAGATAGCCGAATTTGAAGTTGTACCATTAAAGTATGCAAAGGGCTTCTCTATTTCCCGCGGAAAAGATTTCTGGGAGATTGAAGTGACCCAACCGTGGACGGGTTCGGATCAGACATTCCGGTATTTGGTTTTGGAGGAAAATGCGGAAAAACCAGCAGGAGAGTTCAGCGCCATTGTGCAGCTTCCTGTTCAGAAAATCATTTTGACATCGACCACTCAGATTCCTCATTTAGATTTACTGAATTCGACAGAAAAACTGATCGGCTTTCCGCAGGTAAATTTGATATCCTCGGCAAAAGCCTGGGAACAAATCAACGCCGGTAAAGTAAAAGATTTGGGTTCGGGCCCATCTGCCAATACGGAAATGGTCATAGATCTTAATCCCGATTTTATCCTGATTTCCACGTTGGGAGAGGACTTGAGGTACATGGATTTGCTCGCTCAGGCGGGAATTCCGGCACTTATCAACGGGGAATATGTGGAGCAACACCCGTTAGGCAGAGCTGAATGGATTAAGTTTACAGGAGTGCTTTTAGGAAAATACGAGGAATCGGTGGCCGTTTTTGAAACGATCGAAACCGATTATTTAGAAGCTGAAAAACTGGTCGAAAATCTTCCCGAAACTCAAAGACCAACTGTCCTCAGCGGGGTGATGTATCAGGATATTTGGTATGCGCCGGCAAGTGAAAGCTGGGGAGCGCAAATCCTGGAAAATGCCGGCGGACGATACATTTTCAGCGATCAACCCGGCACCGGAAGCTTGCAGCTGAATTATGAATTTGTGCTCGAAAATGCACTGGAAACTGATTTCTGGATAGGATCGGCGGATTTTGCTGAGTTGGAATCCATGGGAAAAGCGGAACCGAGGTATGAGGCATTTCAACCTTTTAAGACAGGGAAAGTTTTTACTTACACACTCAAAACCGGACCAAAAGGAGGCCTCGAATATTTCGAATTGGGCTACATGCGGCCGGATCTGATTCTGAAAGATCTGATCAAAATCCTTCATCCCAACTTACTTCCTGACTATGAGTTGTATTTTTACAAACAACTCGATGAAAAGAAATAGCATTCCCATTTTCCTTTTTGCTGGCTTGATCCTGTTGATTCTGAGCTTTCTGCTCAATATCAGTTTGGGTTCGGTCTCCATTCCTCCGGGAGAAATCCTCGAAGGGATTTTTAATGGAAATTGGGAGAAATCTTCCCGCGAACAAATCATTCTGAATTACCGACTTCCCAAAGCTATTGTAGCGATTTTCGCGGGAATTGGTCTTAGTCTGAGCGGACTTCAGATGCAGACTTTTTTCAGAAATCCCCTTGCCGGACCCTTCGTGTTGGGGATCAGTTCTGGGGCCGGATTAGGTGTGGCGATTCTGATGCTGGCGGGGTCCGCATTTGGTTTTGCAGCGTCGGGAGTGGGAATCAATCCCTGGGCGATCGTTTTTGCCGGGACATTTGGAGCAGGACTTGTGTTGGTTTTGGTCAGTTTGGTGGCCTGGAGAGTCAGGGATAGCATGACACTTTTGATTGTCGGATTGATGTTCGGTTCGGCAGTTTCCGCAGTCGTTTCTGTTCTTTCGTATTTCTCGGGAGCCGAGGCGTTGAAGCTTTTCACGGTCTGGTCAATGGGAAGTCTCGGAGGTCTTGGATGGACGCAAGTTGGCGTGCTGGGACTGGTGCTTTTGCTGGGAATTGTTCCGGTGATTTTCTCCGTAAAATCTTACAACGCCATGCTTATGGGAGAGGCAT
>VFKK01000165.1 GCA_009885605.1 Cyclobacteriaceae bacterium
GGTATAAAGCTGGCATAAAAACAAAAATCCCGATCAAGGATCGGGATTTTGTGCACTTTAACCACTAACAACCATAAAACAAAAATGAATTAAGAGTCTTGAAGTTTTCACTTCAAAGTCTTAGTAGTCGGTACGGGAATCGAACCCGTGTTTCATCCGTGAAAGGGACGTGTCCTAACCCCTAGACGAACCGACCTTTTAAACCATGAAAAACGTGCTTTTTCAAATGGTTGTGCAAATATAGAAGCTTAACCTTAAAATAACAAAGTGGCCTCAGAAATTAATTTGGTCTGAAAGCTAAAAACCTGAACCAAAGGAATAAAAATTTCTTTTGAAGGAATGTAAGTCTTTTATTTAATTTCGTCCTTTAAAGAACACTTATTACCCATGATACCCGGAGAAAAAATAAAGGTTGCCATCAACGGTTTTGGTCGAATCGGTCGCTACACCTGCAAGATTTTGCTTGGAAGTCCTGATTTTGACTTGGTTGCTATCAATGATTTGGCAGAGCCTAAGGCAATTGCCCACCTGCTTAAATATGACTCCATTCACGGGAAGTCTGATTCGGAAATCCTGCTTGATGGAGAAAAATTGATCGTCGGTAATCATAAAATTCAACTCTATGGTCAGGCTGATCCTGAAAATCTTCCTTGGGAGAAATTAGGGATTGATCTCGTGATAGAATGTACGGGGAGATTTACCGATCGATTGCAAGCTGAAAAACATTTAAGTACCGGTGCAAAAAAGGTGTTGATTTCTGCGCCCTCCATGGATTCAAGCATTCCGATGATCGTACTTGGAGTCAATGATTCAATTCTAACAGGTGAAGAAACGATTGTTTCAAACGCATCCTGCACCACCAATTGCCTCGCTACTATGGTCAGCGTTTTGGAAGACCAATTTGGAATTCTCAAAGGATATGCGTCTACAGTGCATTCTTATACCAACGATCAAAATCTGCATGACGCTCCTCACAGAGATCTTAGAAGAGCTCGTGCAGCAGCCTATTCCATCATTCCCACCACAACAAATGCGGGAAAAGCATTGGACAAAGTACTTCCAAAACTTGCCGGGAGAATTGAAGCGTCCGCTATGAGAGTGCCAGTGCCTGATGGTTCGTTGACTGACTTGATCGTTGAGTTGAAAACTGAAGCAACTGTGAAATCTATTAATCAAGCATACAAAAATGCATCCCAAACATATTTGAAAGGCATTTTGGAGGTTGAAGAAAATCCAATTGTGTCTATCGACATCATTGGGAATGGCCATAGCTGTATCATTGACGCTGAATTAACTTCCTCAAAAGGGAACTTAGTGAAGGTCGTGGGTTGGTATGACAATGAGGCAGGATACGCCAACCGTTTGGTAGATCTTGCAAAAGTTCTTTTTAAAAAATCTATTTGAGTCAGGAATTAACTCGATTTAGTGAAAGTAATTTCACAAATAGGCTTGAGAGCGGGCCCGTGCTTTTCCGTTTTTTCAAATTCAAAAACCAACCCCATTTTTCAAGGATTGGGATTTTATAGGTTTCCACCATTTCTATGAGCGTTCCGTCAGGGTCTTCGATGTAAGCGAATCTTCCAGCCGCAGCTCCCATTTCAAATTCATTTTGACTGTCAACTGTCATGGGAAAACCCGATTTCTTTAGATTTTCTTTTAAAGAATCCATATGATTTACATCGAAGCAAACATGAATAAAGCCGAGATCACCCCAATTTCTATTTTCAAAGATTTTTACTCCTTTTGAATCTTTTGACTCAATCAACTCAATCGTGTTTTGGCAAAAGAGTTTGCTAAATGCTCCGGATGGAATAGCAGAACTTTGAAGAATGACTCTGTGATATGTTTGATCGCCTTCGGGAAAAGCTTTAAAGTCCTCCCATTTATCAGTTTTATCAATCAAGATGGCAGATTGATGAAGGTTTTTTTGATAAACAGGTAATGCCTTTTCAATCGAAGAAACTCCGATAACCACTCCTGACACGCCCCCTGTCAAGTCTTTGTTTTTGCTAAACCAAGATTGATTCTCTTCGATTTCAAACAGGTTATTAAAAGGATCTTTTAAATAAAAATGCCAAACTCCTATTGGGTTGAGACTTGGTTTTCCAAGAAGTTTTGCTCCTACCGCCTGAAGATGCTCGTAGGTTTTCCCAATATCTCTGCAGCGAATTTTCACTGCTAAAATCCCCAAATCGTTCCATTGGACTTGCTTTTCCGGAGGAGTTGGAATTCTTGAGGTGTATTGCCAAATTTCAAATCCACCACCTCCTTGCATATTCAAAGCAAGTATCGCATGGCGACTTTCCACTTTTCCGGCAGTGTATTTAGTCATTAATTTGGCCTCTGCACTGTCCTGAAATATTGGGACATCCATTTTAAAGGCCTTTCGATACCAATCCCAGGCTAAACTGGAATCCTTCACTCCTATTCCTACTTGTTGAATTCCGTTGATAGTGGGAGGGTTCATACCTTACGGCTTATTTTTTGCGATGATTCAATAGGCTGCAATAAAGGATTTTTATTTTAGATGCCTGTTTATTCGACAAAAAATAGATAAAAACCACCAAGTTTGTCAACTGAACCCTTAGCCAACTGTTGTTCTCATACTTTCTGGCAGAGACTTTTATCGACTTGGGAATGATCAGAAATTTAGTTTTTTCACGTATCCGCCTCACCAAATCAAAATCTTCCATAATGGTATACTCCTCATCAAAACCATTGAGATCCTCGAAAAAGGTCTTTTTGACAAAAAGAGTCTGATCTCCTCCTCCGGAGAAAAGTCCGTTAAATCGGGTGAACCAAGAGTTTATTTTCAGTAAATAATTTTCAGAATCAAACTGGTACCGGTAGCAGCCAGCTAAATGTCCATTGGAAATACTGGAATTTATATCTTCCGAAAAACTCGGTAAAGGACGGGTATCCGCGTGAACAAAATAGAGAACTTCGCCGGTTGAAATTTTCGCTGCTGCGTTCATTTGAGCTGCACGTGATTTTAGAGGGCATAATACGTATTTGGCTCCGAGTTGCTCAGAGATTAATTGAGTTTGCCCGAGCTATTCGCATCAGCCACAATCACCTCAATCAACTGTTTGTTATTATTTGAAAAAAGTAAGGGTAAAAGAATTCTAAGATTTTCCGCTTCATTTAAAGTCGGGATGATAACAGAAATTTTAAGAGATAAACTCACTTAACTCGTTGGATGACAAAATTTTTGATCGGATGATGAACCACTATTTTGTTCAGCTTTCCACCTACAAAGTGATATTGATTTTTATATCCATTAATATCAACCTCATATACTCCGTCTGATTTTTCTGTTACTCTGCTGACTAGTCCATAAGATTCTGAAATCATTCTGTCTCCGTCTTTGGGTTCATGAAAATGGAATTTACCTGAGCTGTGGTAGAGTGGATTTGGAATAGGCTTCGTGTTTTCATATTTGTAGGTAGAAGCATTTACATCGTAATGATCAATTTTCCATAAAGCTGTCGAGAGGAAGTCTCCCCTGTTTGTTTTAGAATTTGCCTTGGCTTCGATTAATAATTCCTTTTTGTAAACATTTCGTATAGTAAAGCCAACTTCAATTTTTCCAAAAAACCAAAAACTTGCTTTGCTATTCACATGATACTCGGTCGTCTCTCCTTTTATGACCTCCTCAGCAACCACATCCCCAATTTTGAATCCGGCTACCAAAATCTCAAATTTTTGCACAGTGGATTGGGCTCTGATTTCCGCAGGAAAAAGACAGCAAGCTAATGTGAGAAAAAGCGCTGCTAGGGCCGGTTTAAATTTGATTAGCAACATCCTCCTCCATCATAAAAAAAGGTGGACTCGGAAATATAAATATCATTCATTCCAAGCATGGTTAGAGCCGAAGCAGTTTTATCACAAATAGAAAGTGGTTGGTTTGGAATTAACACGTGACCTTTCTGGTCATCAAAATAACTTTCCTTTCCGAAATATATTGCAGCTTTCCCCGTGAAAATACAAGGTCCGTCTGAAGGCATAGGATCTTTTATCGCACAAACTTCGACCGATTCAAGCAGAATATTTTCGGTCGTCTCATATTGACCGGGAGCTAAAATCCGATAGGGCCGCTTAGCCCTGATTTCAACAGTACCAAAACCAGCATCTGTGATCAATTTGAGATATTCAACCAAAGGCAGGGAGCCACTCAGGCAAAGAGCCCTAAGTCGGGAATCATTTTTTAATTCTTCAGGCATCGGGTTTTCAGTAATCGGATCACTCAGAACCAATCGACCATAGGGCTTCAAAACCCGATACATCTCGGCAAGAGCTTTCTTCAGATCCTCTTGAGTAAAAATATTGAAGAGGCAATTTTGGGCGGCGACATGGATCGAATTGTCTTCAACAGGGAGGGCCAAAGCATTTCCTTTTCTTAATTCGACAAAGCTTCGGTCAAACCAAGAGTTTTCATATTCTGCCTTTTCAAGATTTTCTGCACAAGCACTCAACATCTCATCCACAATATCGACGCCTATTACTCCGGCCTGTTGCCTGGAGAAATAAGCAAATTGTAAGACTTCCATTCCGCCACCAACACCCACATAGAGGATCTTTGGCTGATTTACCAAATCACGAGGATGAACAGTGCTGCCACACCCGTAATTCATTTCCTGCATGATCTTAGGGATTGTGAGCTGCGGAAGCTGCCAAATCGGTGTATTTGTGCAGCAAAGTCCCACATCAGGAGTCAGAGCAGCTTTGGCGTACACATCAATGGTTGTGTCCATGTAATTTTTCATGATTGAACTTTCTGTTTTTCTTTTAATTTTATCCAATCTTCAACCCGATCAACATCGGAGAGGATTTCAAGGAGATCGTACGAAATATTTTGAATTTCCAGCTTTTCCATTGTCAGGAACAGAACTTTTTCTGTACTCCACGGAATTTCCTCAAACAAATCCGGGATCATCTTTGTCATTCCCAACAAATAATATCCTCCGTCCCTTGCTGGTCCTATCACAACTTCATGCCGATCAAGCAGATTGAAGGCTTCAAACACCGTTCCCTTTTCTAACTCTCCGCAATCCGTTCCTAAAAGGACGATTTTTTCATAGCCATTCGAGAAAAGCCTTTGAAAAGCATTTTCCATTCTTGAACCTAAGTCATTTCCTGACTGAATTTCAAAATTATAATCCTGACCAAATTCCGAAACATCATCCGGAATAAAATTGGAGAGAAAAAGGAATTTTTGAACTGGAACACTCCCGCAAACATGATGTGTATGACGAACAAGTTCCTGGTAAATTTTCATTGCTGATTCATCACCCACATCAACGGACAGCCTGGTTTTAACTTTTCCCAAAACTGCATTCTTTTGAAAAATGATTAATGCGCTTTTTTCCATCAGGCTGTAGTCCCTCCGCAACTTGAACCCGAACCAGCTGTGCAACCAAAACAATGGTTTTTTACGACAATTTCCCTTTGAGAAAGATTTTCATAATTAAATTCCGAGATGTGCTGACTGTCTTTGGAGTCAACTTTTAATTCAAGCATTTGATTAAAGTCACAATCATACAAATACCCATCCCACCCTACAGAAATTGTTGTTCTGCACATGACTCCTTGTGCTGCAGCAGGATTGAAATTTTCGATAAGTTTCTCCATATAGGATTCGTAATTGTCACTACGAATCAAATATTCAAGGAAGCGACTTATAGGAATATTGGTTATGGCAAAAAGTGAATTAAACTGAATTTGAAATTTCTCTTTGAGTTTCTTTTTGAACTCAATTTCCAGTCCTTCCTGAGAACCAGGTAAAAATGCTCCCGAAGGATTGTAGACAAGATTTAGAATTAGCCCTGATCCCGGCACTCCATAACCCTGTTTATTGAGCAATTGAAGTGCTCTGATGGATTTATCAAAAACGCCATCACCTCTTTGAGAATCAGTCTTCATAGCAGTGAAATAAGGCAATGAAGACACAACCTCAACCCTGTTTTCCTCAAAAAAATCCGGTAAATCGTTGTATTTAGGATTTGCCAATATAATCGTCAGATTGCATCTCACAATGATCGTAGCCAACGGATTAATAGCCCGAATGGATTCTACAAACCACCTGAAATCAGGATTCATCTCAGGTGCACCACCTGTCAAATCAATGGTTTTAATCGAATGAGTTTTGATCACATCAAGACAATATTCCATCGTTTCCCGAACCATAATTTCCTTTCGATCCGGTCCGGCATCCACATGGCAATGCTTGCAAACCTGGTTACACATCTTGCCCAGGTTGATTTGCAAAATATCAATAGAAGTTGACTGAAGCGGAAAAAGTCTTATCTCCGTCAATTTCTGTTTAAAACTTGAATTAGAATCGATTGGAAAGCTTTTTTCCAATAAATCTAACCCAAACGAAGGTTCTGAAATGGGGTGAAGTTGTGCTTTGAGTGACTTCATTACATAGAAATTTCCTTGATTTTATTGATCATTTGAGTGGAATGCACCAAAGATGCTCCTCCTCTGATGGCAGCTGCGACGTGAACAGCTTCCATCATTTGCTCTTCATCACAGCCTTTTTCCATTGTATCTGTTGTGTAGGCATCAATGCAATAAGGACATTGAATTGCGTGAGCTACGGCCAAAGCAATTAAAGATTTTTCCCTTGCTGTAAGAGCGCCTTCCTTGAATACTTCTCCGTAATATGAGAAAAACTTGTCTCCCATTGATTTTTGCAAATTAGTAATAGAACCAAACTTTTTGAGATCGTCGGGATTGTAGTAAGTTTTCATTTTAGAGATTTTTTATAGATACGAGTTTAAACAGTAACAAGGATTTGCGAAAATGGTCTTTGATTTTGACTTTTTTTAAAAAAATAAAAAGTTTGTGAACTGTCTTTCATTCATTTCGTTCATTAATCTATATGTTCTATAGATTTTAAATGATAAAATTATGGGTTTAAGATTAGGCGATTTAGCTCCAAACTTTGTTGCAGAGACGAGCGAAGGGAAAATTGATTTTTATGAATATCTCGGAGATGGTTGGGGAGTATTGTTTTCCCATCCAGGAGATTATACGCCAGTTTGCACCACAGAATTGGGAGCGGTAGCAAAGCTAAGGAGTGAATTCGAAAAGAGAAATACTAAAGTAATGGCTTTGAGTGTAGATGGGCTTGAAAACCATAAAGGGTGGATTTCAGACATTAACGAAACTCAGCATACAGTGGTAAATTTTCCAATTATAGCTGATGAGGATCGGAAAGTGTCTGATCTTTACGACATGATTCATCCTAATTCAAATGAGAATTTGACAGTAAGGTCTGTTTTTATAATTGGACCAGATAAGAAAATCAAATTGACCATCACCTATCCGGCAAGTACAGGCCGAAACTTCGAAGAACTGATTCGGGTCATAGACTCACTTCAATTGACTGCTAAATATTCAGTAGCAACGCCTGCTGATTGGAAAAAAGGGGAAGATGTGGTGGTAGGACTTTCCATTAAGACAGAGGATATTCCCGCGAAATTTCCAAAAGGACATAAGGTGGTTAAACCTTATCTTCGAATGACTCCTCAGCCGGATTTATAATCTGCTGATTTTCAATAAAAAGGGCTTCTGATCAGAAGCTCTTTTTATTTATTAACCAACTCTTATTTGTTCAATTATCCCGACAACTGTTCTGATGGTTTCTTTCATTTCGCTGAATGCTCCCCTGCTTATTAAGTCTTTTCTGAACAACTGAGATCCCATTCCCACACATAAAACCCCCACATCAAACCATGATTTGATGCTTTCTGCGGTAGGTTCTACACCGCCTGTTGGAATGATTTCAATACCTGGCAATACAGCATGAACAGCCGGGACAAACTGGGGCGTCAAAATATTGGCAGGGTAGATTTTCACCAATTCTGCACCTAATTCCTGTGCAAAGAAAATTTCAGAAACTGTACCGCAACCAGGAATCCAAGGCACATCCATGAGTTTGCAATATTCTCCAAGCTTTGGATTCATGACCGGAGCGACAATGAATTCAGCTCCCATATCCAAAAACTCTTCCGCCTGATGAGGATGGTAAATGGTTCCAACTCCCAGACTCAATCCTGGCATCTGATCCGCAAGCTTTCGAATAGCCGGATAAATTCCGGGAGCTTCTTTCCCACGATTTACCATTTCTATCACCCTGATACCGCCTTCATAGGCTGTTTCGAGAAGTTTCAAGCTAGTTTTTTCATCAGGATGAAAGAATATAGGCATTATACCTGCCGCGTTCATTGTTCGAATAAATGGAGTGGGGTTTCTCATTATCGTTTGATTTTTCCGGTTTTACCGGCTAATAATTCATCAATTTCTGCCTTGGAACAGAGTAAAATATCTCCTGGAACACTGTGTTTGAGTGCTCCTGCAGCCACTGCAAATTCCAATGCGTGTTGGGGCTTCATGTGGAGCAAACCATAAATCAGTCCACCTGCAAATGCATCCCCTGTTCCGACCCGATCGACAATATGAGTTAAGTCGTAAGACTTGGAACTATAGGTTTTTTTTGCAGAAAAGAGATTTCCGGATATCGTATTATGTGATGAGCTATGAGAAACTCGATCAGTTTTAGTAATGAATTTTAGATTTTTGAAATTTTTGAAGGCGTATTCTTTAGCCTCTTTGAAACCTTCAAAATCCAACCCAAGGCACTGATTAAAATCTCTCGATCCTGCAATCATGAGATTTGTGTACTCCATCAAAGCCGGCATTACTTCGTGTGGTTTCTTTCCAAACTGCCAAAGATTACTTCTATAATTGAGGTCTCCGCTGATCATAAGTCCTTTTTCTGATGCCATGCTACAAACCATAAGTGCTAAATCAGCACATTCCTGAGACAAAGCGGGAGTTATTCCTGACCAATGCAACCAATCGGCTCCGGCAAAAATCTCATCCCATGGTAATTCTTTTCCATCAAATTTTGAAAAAGAAGAATCAGCCCGATCGTAGATGATTTGAGAGCTCCTTTGCATCGCACCATGCTCCAAAAAATAGACACCCATCCTTCCCGGAATATGTCTTACAAAGTTGGTATTTATTCCATTTCTCCTCAAAGTGCCACTTGCAGCCCATCCAATTTCATTATCAGGAAATGCAGTAATATGAGAAACATCCATGCCCCAGTACGCTAGTGCTGCTCCTACATTAGCCTCTGATCCTCCAAACTCAATATCGAGCGAATTAGCCTGAAAAAACCGCTCATTACCCGGTGGAGAAAGCCTGAGCATTACCTCGCCCAGTGTTACAATTTTTTTCATCGATCAATTAATTTTTCTAATTTCAACTCCTTTAAACCTAAGATATATAAAGTAAACCTATGATCAATAAAGCCCTGAGCTTAGATCCCACAGATAATGTTGGTGTGGCACTCACTGACCTTGAATCCGGCCAATCGGTTTCAGTAAATGGCCAGAATATTGACCTGATCGAATCCGTAGCTGCAAAACATAAATTTGCTTTAAAGCAGTTTTCCTACGGGGAAGACATCCTGATGTATGGCACAATCGTGGGTGAGGCAACCCGAACTATTGCACAAGGAGCTGCAATTACGCTTGAAAATATCCGTCATAAGACCAGACATTATCATAAATCTCCTAGTAGTTTCAAATGGAATCCACCTTCTGTGGAGCATTGGAAAGACCGTACTTTTTCAGGCTATGGCAGATCTGATGGCCAGGTGGGCACAGCAAATTACTGGTTGGTTTTACCGTTGGTTTTTTGCGAAAACACCAATATAAAGCTACTTCAGGAAGCTTTCGAAAATGCCTTGGGCTTTTCAGTTCCCAATCCTTATGAAGTTCAAATTAGAAATTTGATAGCCGGATTTCAGACCAACAGACCGAAAGAAACTACGGAAACGGTTTCGGAAGTTATTGTCTCTGGCAAAAGCAAAATTTTCGAGAATATTGATGGGATTCGATTTTTGACTCATAGCGGTGGCTGTGGAGGAACAAGACAGGATTCAGATTCTTTGTGCGCATTACTTGCCGGATACATCAACCATCCAAACGTTGCCGGGGCTACAGTTTTGAGTTTAGGTTGCCAAAATGCGCAGGCCAGCATCCTTCAGGACAGCCTCAAAAAGATTCAAAAAGGACAGCCAAAACCGGTGGTTATCTGTGATCAGCAGGAAGAAGGAACTACCGAGAATTTGATCCAGAAGGCTATCCGAGAAACTTTTGACGGATTAGTACATGCTAATAGCTTTGTACGTGAGGAATTCCCAATAACCAAACTTGTAATTGGTTTGGAATGTGGCGGATCAGATGGGTTTTCAGGAATATCGGCAAATCCGACTCTTGGTCATGTTTCGGATGTCATGGCGGCTGTAGGCGGATCTGCTATTTTATCAGAGTTTCCTGAACTTTGCGGAGCTGAACAAAACCTTATAAATCGTTGCAAGACTGAAGCGATCGCTGACAGGTTTATTCATTTAATGGAGGCTTATGCATCAGCAGCAGCGAGAGTTGGAAGCGGTTTTGACATGAATCCGAGTCCCGGAAACATAAAAGACGGCTTGCTTACGGATGCCATTAAGTCCTGTGGCGCAGCAAAAAAAGGGGGAACCGCACCAATTTCAGGTGTTTTGGATTACACGGAATACATCACTGAACCCGGATTAAATCTGCTTTGTACACCCGGCAATGATGTGGAAAGTACGACAGGACTTGCAGGTAGCGGAGCCAACATCATACTGTTTACAACCGGACTGGGTACACCTACCGGAAATCCTATCTGCCCTGTCATCAAAGTTTCAACGAATGATAAACTTGCTAATCGGATGGCTGATATCATAGACTTCAATACCGGTGGGGTTATAAATGGTGAAGAAACGATTGAATCCTGCGGAGAAAAATTAATGGAATATGTGATTCAAGTAGCGTCTGGCCATATCCAAACCAAGGCAGATCAAAAGAAAAACTATGATTTCATCCCCTGGAAAAGAGGGGTTTCCTTATAAAGAAGAAAGCGGCTTTAGGCCGCTTTCTTCTTTACTTAGTATTGTTTCTTAATAAACAATACTTGCTCTTAATGTAGTTGATCCTTTTCCATCTTGAGGATTGAAAAAACCTTCAACTGTACCGTTTCCTGTAGCATCTTCAAATTTCCCCGTTCCTCCAACAATTTCAACATCAGCGGTAAAATCGGTTCTTGTAGAAGATGATGGTGTGGTTCTA
>VFKK01000078.1 GCA_009885605.1 Cyclobacteriaceae bacterium
TATCAAATCCCAGTTGTTGATACCATCGAGATGGGCCAGATAAAAATCAACAAACTTCTTCCTCTCTTAATCCTCTTTGAGTTTTTCATACTTATAAACCAGCATCAGCAAAGCAGTCAATCTGATTTCATGAAAGGGATCTTTCAACATGCTTGAAAGTTCGGGCAGGGTGATTTCTCTGAAAAAATCTTTAGCGATAGCACGCTGATCAGGGACAATGATTCCCATAAACAAGTCGCCTTCCCCATATTCTCCGGGGATTGCTTTGAAGTATTTTGGCAAAAAAGCAGCTTTTGCAGGATTGATTTTATCGGTCAAAGCAGCGCGGACTTGTTCGGCTGGAAGGCTCATATTTTCAGGCAAAAATTTCCAGCGCTTTTCGAATCAGGTTATCCACCGTTTTATCAGCATTCTGATCAAACTGACCCAAAGGACGGTTTGCCACGATAGCATTCAGACTCAGCATCTGATGACCCAGCAATTCTCCCAGAGCGTAATAACCTGCGGTTTCCATCTCGAAGTTGGTAAGGCGATCACCTGACACTTCCAAAGCTGCAAGCCGGTCAATCATTTGGTCAATTCTTGGACGAAGTCTCACTTCGCGGCCTTGAGGGCCGTAAAATCCCGGACAAGTCAGGGTTATTCCCTGTAAAAAATCATAAGGAAGTTTATCCAAAAGCTCCTGACCGGCCGGACTTTGATACGGCTGAAATGGCAAATCCAGCTTCGTCTGAACAGCTTTTGCAAGTTCTTGCGAGCTTGGTAATTCCGGATAAAACTGCATCAAGGTATCGAGGCCGATACCGACTTTCGAAGCCAGATGCGACCCAACCGGAATATCTTTCTGCATACTCCCTGAAGTACCGATCCGGATGATTTGGAGACTTTTCTTTTCGGATTTGATGGTTCTTGTTTCCAAATTAACATTGACAAGAGCATCCAGTTCCGTCATCAGGATTTCGATGTTGTCAGTTCCCATTCCAGTACTCATAACTGTTACTTGCCGATTTCCGATCCAGCCGGTATGGGTGATAAACTCACGCTTTTTCATCGTGAAATCTACCCGGTCAAAATATTTGGACACCATACCAACCCGATCCGGATCACCAACCGTGAAAACAAGTGAAGCCAGATTTTCTGGCTTCAAATACAAATGGTAAATGCTTCCGTCAGAATTCAGAATAAGTTCAGAGGCAGGAATTTGTCGGCTCGCCATGTAGTTTTTGAATTTGCTCCTTGTTTGGCATACGGTGAAGTCCCTTGTAAGGATTGTATCCGTTCGTATTTTTCTGGTAATAGCCAGTTCCGTCGTATGAACGTTTTTCAGGATTTTCCTTGCACTCCGCAGAGCAGGCTCCATCCATTTCCCATCCACAATTTTCGCAGATCGCCAAGTGGGCGTTACAAGTTGGGTTTGCACAGTTGACCATTCGATCCGAATTCGTCCCGCAGACGTGACAAGTTGAGATCACCGTTGGATTCACGGTATTCACCTGCACAGCGATTCGATTGTCAAATACGTAACATTTTCCTTCGAAATCTTCTCCTCCGGCTTCCATTCCGTACTTGATGATTCCTCCATGAAGCTGATACACATCTTCGAAACCTTGCTCCAAGAGGAATGCTGATGCTTTTTCGCATTTGATTCCACCGGTGCAATAGGTAAGCACTTTCTTATTTTTGAGATGCTCGAGTTCTTTTACTTTCTCCGGAAAATCACGGAAGTTGTCGATGTCGAGTGTGATTGCATTTTTGAATCTTCCCAACTCGTGCTCATAATTGGATCGAACATCGAGGATGACCACATCTTCCTGATCTTTCAACGCTTTGAATTCTTCGGGTGCAAGATGCTTCCCGGTTTTCACATTTGGGTCCAAATGGCGGAGAGAGCTATGCACGATTTCCGGCTTGTAGCGGACGTGAATCTTGGTAAAGGCATGCTTATCGAACGAGTCGATCTTGAATTCCGTCTTTGCAAATCGGGGATCGGCCTGAATATAAGCCATGTACTTTTCGCAGTCTTCAACCAATCCTGAGACGGTACCATTCAGACCTTCGTCCGAAATGATGATGCGGCCTCGGATTTTGTTTTCGACGCAGAACAGGTGATGTTCTTCTCTGTATACCTCCGGGTTGTCGATGTCGGCATAGCAGTAGTAAAGCAGGATGCCGTAATTGTTGTTTTCCATAACGATAGCCCTGTTTCGGCAGGGTGTCAGAGATTTCAGATTTATGATTTCGGATGTCGGATTTTGCTCCTTCGACATTCGATGTTGGTTGCTTGACGACCGATGTGGGATGCTACTTCGACATTCGATGTTCAGTATTCGATGTTCGTTATTATTTCTGATTTCAGCTTTCTGAATTCTTATTTCACTTTCACCGCCGGGTTGCCAAAAACTGTTTCCCCATTTCCAACGGAAGAAATAACCACGGAACCTGCACCGATTCGGGCATTTTTACCAACAGTTACTCCGGAAACGATCGTCACTCCGGAACCGATAAAAGCTCCTTCTCCGATCGTAGCTTCTGAGTTGATAATGGTACCAGCACCAACTTGAACAAAGTCTCCCAACTTGGCCAGGTGATCTATGATTGAACCGCTGTGTAAAATACAATGACTTCCAATCACAGCCCCAGCACCAATTGTCGCTTGCGCATTTATAAAATTTCCATGACCGATTCCTGCATCTGTTGAAACATAAGCTGTTTGATGGATCGCGTTTACCGGCTGCACTTTGCGGATTTCGAGGAGCATCTCAACCAAAAACTTACGGTATTTGGTATCGTCTACCGCTACGAAAGCTTCGCATTTATGGCCGATAAGCTTCAGGAATCCTTCATCTTCGGTTTTTCCCAATACTGTTACGGTATTGATCTCCGTCCCATGGAGTTTTTCATCTTCGTCCAGAAAACCGTAGACGATGACTCTGTTGCTGTTAAAGATTTCGAGAGCGGGATGGGCGATGCCTTTGGCTCCCAAAATGATTACTGGTTTTTCCATGAGTTGATGTAATTCGGAGGGCAAAAATACGCGAATTCGTTCGCTTACACAAAAATCATTTGCTTTCCGATTTGATCAGGCTCTGAGCGATCTTGCATTGAAGGCATTTTTTGGGTTGGCAATAATTCTTGTACAAGCCAATCATTCCCTGCGAATCAAACCCATTTTGGACGGGCCACCCACTCTCCAAAAACCTCCTGATGATGTAATTATTTTCCGCAGGAATCTCCTGAAGCAAGTCAAAACATCGCTCCTGCCACTCTCGCTGTTCAAAATATCTGCCGTAGGCAAACCAAAGCGGGATGACAAAATTGAGTATCAACAACTCCAAAACCGTCCCTGAAATACCTTTTGAGGCTTGTTTTTCGGATGGCTTGCCAAAGTTGAAATGATACTGCCAGTAATCTCCGGGCTTCACCTGAAGCAGTTTTTTGAAAGCGGAGAAATCTCTCGAATCTTCCATCACCGCCTGAAACAAACCGGGAGGATTGGATAAAATCGAAGCAAGTTGGGCGATCCTGAGGGAGGGGAAATTACTCGGGCGAACTCCCATAAAAGTCCAATGCTGCCGTAGGAGGGGCGATTCCCAACCGTATTTTTTCTGATAAAAATCATACTCCTTAATCAGGTGCTGCACGTAAGGCTCATCAGATTCGGCGGGAAGCAAACCAGCCTGACCCAAAAGAATGGCTTCGAGTGCAGGAAGTTGATTTCTATGCTTTTGAAGGATTTTATAAGGAACCTTTACTGCCAATTCCGCCATCGGTTGACTATTGGTTTTGAATCCAAAACAGGTAAAAAGCCAACGATAAGCCGTTTCTTCCCAGTCGCCTTTTGTCTGAGTCAAGATATCCAGAATCAACCCTGATTTCTCCTGAAGCCGCTCAACCAGCGATTTCTCCAAAGCTGAAAATCGGATGATCTCAGGCACAGACTTCAGCGCATGTGCACAAGGTAAATCAGCTTTATAGTCCAGCAATTGCTCATAATTCCTCCAGATATGCAGATAAATTTTCCCTTTGAGCTCGAGAGTCGGCAAAGGCGTACCATCATTTCGCAGAACTTCCTTGTCGTTTTCCCAGACCACATGAAGAACGACAGAATTGTAAGCCGGATCTCCGCCATGCGCATGCTGTTTCCATTCGCTGGCCAGTTTATGAACTTCCACGTGTCCGTGAAGGGTAATTCCGTCGAGGATGATGATGGAATCCCGAAAGTCCGGCCCTTCGCTTAGATTGTGAAATCCCACTTGGATGATATCTAAATTCTGTCCGTCGCAAGTGCGGAGGTTTTTCTTGTCGAAGTATTGATACTTCCAGACGAGTTGTAAAAAGTCTTCTCTGAAATTCATAAAAATATTACCTAAAAGTTTATTGAATTTAAAGAACCGGATTCTAAAATTCAAATTATAACTTGGGTGAAAATTCAACCCATGAAATCACTCAATCCGCAAATCCAAAAGGAGTTAGATAATCTCGAACCGCTTGAACTTAAGATCAATGGGATTTTGATCGATTGGGATCCTGTCGGAGTAAAAAGTATGGAAGGCTTTGAGGACAGCGTCTACCTGGAATACTTGAAATACATCTCTGAAATAAAAAGATACCTGGAAAACGGTTGGGATCTGAGCGAATTGATTGACGATCTGGAGGAAAATCGAATCGGTTATTTGAACTCTCCAGCAGAAAAGCGGGAAGAGGTAGTGAAGGCGTTGTTGGGATTGGTGAAGGCTTAAAAAAATTAATTTAATAGACCTTCGCGGTTTTGAAAACCTCTAAGGTCATCTGTTGCCCCACAAATATTTCTCCAGTAAGCCCTTCATCTCCTCTTGCAGGATCTGAGCTTCTTTTCTGGCTACTTGCGCAAAATCTTTTCCGGAGGAAGCATACATAATCCCGCGACTGGAATTGACAAGAAGGCCACAAGTGGAATTCATCCCGAATTTGGCGACATCTGCCAGATTTCCACCCTGAGCGCCAACTCCCGGCACCAAAAAGAAATGCTCCGGAGCCAACTTGCGGACTTCTCCGATGAGTTCACCTCGCGTAGCACCCACGACGTACATGAGGTTTTCAGGGCTTCCCCATTCCTGACTTTTCTCCAAAACCGATTGATAAAGCGGTTTGCCTGCTTCGTCTTTGATCAACTGAAAGTCAGAAGAACCTGCATTAGAAGTTAATGCCAGCAAAATCACCCATTTGTTTTCAAACTCCAAAAAGGGCGAAACGCTGTCCTTGCCCATATATGGCGCTACGGTGATCGAGTCAAAATCCATGGTTTCAAAAAATGCCTTTGCATACAGACTTGAAGTATTTCCAATATCCCCGCGCTTGGCGTCTGCGATGCTGAAAATATCTTTTGGGAACACATCCAGAACTTTCTGCAAGCTTTCCCATCCCTTCGGCCCAAGTGCCTCGAAGAATGCAATGTTGGGCTTGTAAGCCACAGCAAAATCAGCTGTTTCTTCTATGATTTGTCTGCAAAAACTAAAAATCGGATCAGGTTCTGATTTCAAATGAGACGGAATCTTTGCCAGATCGGGATCCAAACCCACGCATAAGAAGGATGATTTTTTCTGGATCTGGAAGAAAAGTTCGGCTCGGGTCATAGGATTTCTTTTCGTTAAGCAAAGGTAGGCAAAACAGATTTTTAAACTGCCCTAAATTCAACTTTGACAAACACTCCAACCAAAGAAATCACTGCGGAAATCAAAAAGAAAATTAAGCTAAACGCCACTGCAGTAGCTTCGTCAATCCCGGCATACGTATGTGCATAGACGAAAACGAGTTCGCGAGCGCCAACTCCTCCGATTGTCAATGGCAACACGGCCACGATCGAGGAAAGCAGAAATAAGAGTTGATATGCCAGGATGTTTTCCGTGACACCAAGAGATTGAAGGATAAACCAGGCGCAGATTAATTGAGCAATCTGACCTGCCATCGACCAGGCATTTGCCAGCCAGAATGAGGGCAGAAAATCTTTAAAAAAGATTTTCTGTACAAGCCAAAAGGCAGGTAAGGTTAGTAACAATCCGGCAACCATCAACCCATTCCGCAGGTCTCCTTCCAAAAATTCCACCTTAATATCCACCATGAGGAACAGTCCAAACAATAAAAAAACGATTGCAACCAAACCTCCTAACCGATCCAAAAGTGCTGATTGGATCAGATATTTCACCGGCGTCTTGAACTGTTTATTCAGCAAATAGACCTTGTATCCATCGCCTCCGATTCCTCCGGGAAGGAAAAGATTGTAAAACATCCCGACGAGGTAAAGTCGAAAATTCAGCTTTTCGCTGATCTGCAAACCGATATTTCTGAAGTAAAGATTGAGTCGCAAGGCTGTAAAAACTTTGCTCAGGACAAAAATCAGAACCGCCGGAATCAGCCATAACCACTGGATGGTCTTTGTGATTTCCCAGAGTTGAACCGTGTCAATTTTCCTAAAAACCAAGTACAGGGCCAATCCGGTCAGCAAAAGTTTCAGGACTGTTTTGAGTTGGTTTTTATATCGGTTCAAGGTTGGCTTTGTAAGTTTCTATTTCATTAATGCTCCCAAAGAAGCAGCATTATACGCGGGCATTTTAGTTTCCTGATTCTAGATTTCAAATTTTGCAGGTTTGAGTTATACTTCTCGTTCCTACTTATTGAAAAAAGTCACCTCCAACTATTTCTAGACTTCTCGTTTCACACTTCTGATTTCAGACTTCTGATTTCAATTTTTTCGCCCTGAAAAACCGACTTAATCGTATATGTCTTTTTATCCTGTGACTCGAAATAAGTCCGAACGATGATCTCAGCAATAATACCTGTGGTGATGAGTTGGATCCCTCCCAAAATCGAAATGAATCCAACAATCATGATCGGTCTGCCCCAGATATCCTCACCCATAATTTTCAGAATGAGCAGGTAAAAATTAATCAGAAAACCAATCATCAAAGCCAGCAAGCCTAAACCGCCAAACAAGTGAATCGGGCGCTGAAAATACTTCTGAAAGAAAAGCATCAGAATCAGATCAGCCATCACTTTAAATGTCCGGCTGAGTCCGTATTTAGAGACACCATGAATTCGAGGATGATGCTTCACATCCACTTCTGTCATTTTTGCACCCTGCTGCTTGGCAAGCACGGGGATGAAGCGGTGCAATTCTCCATACAAACCCATATTCTGGGCAATCTGAGCTTTGTACACTCTGAGTGTGCAGCCGTAATCGTTCAGGTAAACTTTGGTTGTATTTCGGATGACCCAATTGGCGATTTTGCTTGGGATTTTGCGAAGTACAAAACCATCTTTTCGATTGGCTCTTCGGCCTGCTACCACATCCCAATCTTCGTCAATCGCTTTCTGAAGCATCAATGGGATATCCGTCGGATCATTTTGCAAGTCTCCGTCCATCGTCGCAATGTATTCACCGGTTGCGGAGTCAATCCCTGCAGCCAGCGCTGTAGTCTGTCCGTAGTTTTTGTTAAAAATAATCAGCCTTGTTCTGCTGTTGGCATATTTTTTCACTTCAGCCACAGTTGCATCTGTGGAACCGTCTTCGATCAGAATAACTTCATAATCAATCTCAGCAAGAGCCGAATAGGTTGCTTCCAGAAGTGGTTGGATGTTTTCTTCCTCGTTGTAAACGGTGATGACAACAGACAAAAGTGGCTTGTTCATGAGATGAAATTTCGCTAAAAATACAGGAAAATACTTCCTGGGGCAAAAATGGAGATTTGACCCACCCAAATCCGAAGAAAATTTGGCATCTCAACTCCTAATCACCTTATCTTTGCGGCATGTCTTTTTCTCCCTCAAAAGAATATGAAATCAATCCTTGGGTAGTCATGGCGGTGTTTGCAGTTCTGGTTGGGCCGTTTGCACTGAGCTTTCACATGCACTATCCGGACGAGATGTATTACACGGATGCCGCTGTGAAAATGCTCCAAACTGGAGATTATCTGACGACCTATCTGGGAAGCGGAGAATTACGGTTTAAAAAGCCAATAGGCACCTATTGGGCAGTGATAGCAGGATTCAAACTATTTGGTGTGAATGCTTTTGGTTCCAGGTTTTTTTTCCTGATTGCAGGAGTTTTGACTGTTGGGTTGACTTATTGGTTGGGAAAAATACTTTTTGCTGACCGAAAGATCGCGGGACTTTCTGCCCTGATTATGGCCGCAAATCCGGTTTTGATTTTTAGCGCAACGCGGTCGATTCCGGATGTGTTGTTGGTGTTGACAATGACTGCTAGTGCGATTGGTTTTGCAGGGTTGATCCGATATGGAAATGATACTCCAAAGAAATTCCTCTGGATTTTGTACCTGAGTTTGGGAGTTGCTTTCGAAGTAAAAGGTCTTCCTGCCGTGGCTCTTGGGGGTTTGGGTTTGGTTTATTTACTGGCAAATCCCTGGCAGCGAATCAGCCTAAAGACATTGATTCACTTTCCTTCTCTGCTCGTCAGCTTATTTATCGCTTTGTTTTGGTTTGTGGCGATGTACCAAATCCACGGCCCGACTTACCTTGATAGCTTCCTGGAAGATCAGGTAGGAATCCGGGTTGCTTCAAGAGTTTTGCTGATTGCCCAAAATGGATTTCTAGCTTTGGCACTTTTGATAGCCATCTTTACCCCTTGGGTATTTTTTGCTTTGCCAAAGGCAAAAGAAACTCTCCGAAATACCTGGAAGGAGAATCCGACTTTCTTCGGTTTTGCAATTCTTTGGGGCTTAGCGATTCTTGCCATGGGAGCGATGACGAGCAAGTTTTACGAGCGGTATTTGCTCCCTGTCGCTCCGGTTCTGGCAGTTTGGCTTGGATGGTTTTTGGTTAGAGCAGACTTCGAAATCCGTAGAAACGGGCTGAAAATCGCTGTCGCAATCTTCCTTTCTCTCAATCTGATTATTCTGGTTTTTAGCTTTTGGTTAAATCTTCGATTGGGCTCAACTCTATTGATTTGGGCTCAACTGGGCTTAGGAATTTTGATTCTGATTTATCTGGGAAGACTTTTCTTCATTAATCAAAAATTCACAAAGGCACTTTCCTATAGCATGCTTTTGCTTTTCTTTTTGGCGTCAACGGCAACTTACCAAATCTCACTTCCTGATCAGGGAATGCAATTGAAAGCATTTGTGATGGAACAGGGAATTGATCCGTCTGAAGAAATCGGCTTCGCCGGAAATCTTCACGTCAGTAGCAAAATCAGAATCGGTTTGGGGACGGATTTCAATTTGGTTGATTTACCGAGAACGGATTGGATGAATCACCTGGAAAGCTACCCAAATCTGATTTTAGAGGACAAGCTATTAGTGGAAGTGGACATTTCAGCCTATGACATTAAAATGGCTTCAGTCAATTGGGAGTCAAGAGCAATTCCTGATTTATTGAGGACGGCCGGAAAACCGGAATTTGATTCTTTATTGGAGCAAAAAGGAAAAAGATATTATTGGCTTCGAAAGAAGAAGGTTCAATAAGTGTCCGGGTTCCCAGCCTTGTATTCAATCAGGTTTTCCCAAATCTGAATTTTTGCGCAGCGCAATGAATCGCCCTTGAAGGCTACCGGAAATTTCTCTTCGTAAATCAATCGTTCAAATGTAGCAGCAACCCCGGGCGATTCCTCATTCCAGCTCACAAAAACTCCTTCTTTTCCGATCCCGATTTGCTTTTCGAGACCTTCCCAAAGGTCAAACTGATTTTTCCGTGCACCAAGATTTATAGTGTACGTTTTAGGGTTTCCAGGCAGGTAAAATGCCAATTCAGAAGCCATGTGATAGCTTTCGGAGAAAACCAAAGCATCATCAACCTGAAGACTATCCTGAAGAAAATAAATCCGTTGAGCAAGAGGTTTGTAACCTACCAGTCTTCGTAAGGACTTTTTCTCAATTTCCCAGATTGTCCCTGAACTTACGGCAGGATTAAAATCAGGAAAAATAAACAGCAAAGGTAATCCTAAGCTAAAAGTCACTCCCCAATTTCTGACTGTTTCCCACTTGGGAGATTGATTTGAAAGCCAATGGCTAATGAAAATTGGTAAAGTCGCATACGCAAAAACAGGCCAGTTTGCTTCTACTTCTGTAAAAAGCGTAAGTCCCGCAAATCCAATCCAAGATAGTATTGCAGGAAGAACGAGATAAATGGAAATCTTATCCCGGTCCGTTTTAAGGCTTCGAATTGAATAGAAGAAAATAGGTAGAAGGAACAAAGAAACCATTCCGAGCTGACCTCCTGAATATTCTAAAAATCTCCAGACCCAGGCAGTCAAATCGAATCCGGAACTCTCTCCTGCCACTCCACTCAGGAAAGCCAAGTGTTTATAAGTACTGAATCCATTCTGCCAATTCCAGATGAATCCGGGCATAAACCCGATTGAACTGACTCCAATCAACACCAGAAAATTTGCCCTATGCTTTTTCCACTGTTGAGTTACAATCAGATAAAAAAGGATCACGGGAACTATAAGGATCATGCTGCTTTTTGCCAATAAGCCAATTCCTGACGCCAGGCCTCCCAAAACCCACCAACGGGTCTTGTTTTCTCTAATACCTTTGTAGACCCAATAAATACTCAAAACCCAAAAGAAAGTTAACTCCGAGTCTGTCACATGAAAAGTGGAAAACAACATCCAAAAGGGCATTGCCATCACTAATATCCCTGACCAAAAGGCAATTTTGGGAGATTTATAGAGATACTCCGCAAATCGATATACAATCCAGGAGGTTCCCATTCCCAGAAGAATTGCATTGATCCGAACACCAAATTCGTTTACTCCAAAAATGGAGGTACTGATCAGATTGAATACTGCTATCAGGGGTGGCTTCGAATAATAATGCCAGGCCAGATTCTGAGACCAAAGCCAATATTGAGCTTCTTCGGTAAAAAGATTGATTTCAGGACGAAGCGTGAATAATATTTTGCTCGCTGCTATCGCAAGGTTGATAAGCCAAAAGACTACCAGATAATTGGTCTGCGTTTTCATGTAAAAAAGTGTTTAAAAAAAGAAAAACCCTCAGAGTTCTGAGGGTTTATACGTAAAATCTGAATTGGGTTACTGTTTTACCAACACTACTTTTTCCTTGTGTTTTTTGAGTTGTCTTCTCAAGCCTTCAATAGCTTCATCTGCAGCAGCTTCGAAAGAGTCAGCTTGGTGTTTGGCAAAAAATTGCTTTCCTGGAACATTGAGTTTTATTTCGACTATTTTATTAGCGTTTTTCTCATTTTTGTCGAGTCTCATAAACACTTCCCCGTCCTGTATCCTGTCGAAATAGGTTTCCAATTTATCGGCTTTTTTCTGAATGAAGTCAATCAGTTTTTGATCAGCATCGAAGTGGATAGAGTGCATTTGCAGTTTCATCATTATTTGCATTTAAGTGAATAAACAAAAGATTAATTATGCTTTAGGGTGTGCCTGTTCGAACACAGCTTTAAGTTTTTCGAGTGAATTATGGGTATAAACCTGCGTGGCAGCGAGATTTGCATGTCCAAGCAAATCTTTGACCGCATTGAGATCTGCACCTTTGTTGAGCAAGTGAGTGGCAAATGTATGCCTCAATACATGTGGGCTGCGCTTGGATGTCTGCGCAAAAAGATCCAAATAATGCCTGACAGTACGATAAATCATCATTGGGTAACTCTGCTTTCCTTGATTACTCACAATAAAATAGTCACTTTGACCAAGTTTTGAAAACCTTTCTTCAAATACTTTTTTATACAGCAATATATTGCGCGACAGTCCCTTTGTAAGTGGGATTATTCTTTCTTTTTTTCTTTTCCCCAACACTTTTACTGTTTCTTCATTCAGGTCTATCGACTCCCATTTGAGGCCAATCAACTCTGCCAATCGAACACCGGTCAGATACAAAAACTCAATTACCATCCGATCTCGCTGCCCTTCGAATGAAGGTTCGTAAACGCTCTCTTCCAAAACGGCCTCAATGGTAAGTTCTTGTACAAACTCCGGCAGTTTTTTAGGATTTTTAAGAGATCTCAGTTTATACGTAGGATCTTTCGTGATCATCCTGGATCGGAGGAGGAATTTGTAAAAAGATCTCAGGGTCGCCATTTTTCGGTTCACCGACGTGGTACTCAACTCCTGTTCAACCAAGTCAATCACCCAAGCGCGGATTTCGGAATGGCCGGCATCTGAAATGTCATTCAACTCAAATGAAGTACTGGCAAACTCCTGAAACTGCTCCAAATCCGTGCGATAGGCAATCACAGTATGCGGGCTGCTTTTCTTCTCGTACTCCAGATAATTGATGAAAGATTCGACCATAGGTGTTACTAATCCTAAAATAAGATAGTCCAAAAAATTGAAATTGGTTAGTATCATTTAGCACAAAAAAAAGCGCAACTGCTCGTGGCAGTTGCGCTTAATATTGTAAATCAAAAATGATTACTTCATTACTTCTTCCTGAAGTTTTTGCTTGTAAGCAGCTTTGATGACCTGAGCTCTTCTTTTGATGGAAGGTTTGGTAAACGCTTGTCTCGCTCTAAGTTCTCTGACCGCACCGGTCTTGTCAAACTTCTTCTTAAAACGCTTTAGCGCTTTCTCGATTGATTCGTTCTCTTTTACGTTAACAATGATCATAGTATACACCCCCTTTCGTGGCTGCAAA
>VFKK01000120.1 GCA_009885605.1 Cyclobacteriaceae bacterium
GAGGAATATTATCCATTCCGTCGTACCAATTGATGGTCAATGGTGGCATTGAGCCTCGCTCGGGGAATTTGAAAGCCAGTGTTGTAGAAGTCGGATAGAAGAAATTATTGTGACCTGTAAGTTTCAGCGGTTCAACCTCATAAGGCAGACCCAATTCCAAAAATTCATGAGCCGTATCGATGATATGTGCTCCCCAATCTCCTAACGCACCCATACCGAAATCGTACCAGCAGCGCCATTGACCGTTGTGAAAATCTTTGTTGAAGGAATGTGGCTGAGCCTGCGAAAGCCAGGTGTCCCAATCCAACGTGGATGGGATAGTTTCACCTGCCGGAAAACGCTGAATATTGGTGTCCCAACCATGCCAACGCCTGCGACTGTTCATGTGGGCAGTAATTGCAGTGACATCCTTGATGATTCCGGCTTCTTTCCAGGCTTTAAACTGGAAATAATTACCTTCGGAATGACCCTGATTTCCCATCTGGGTGACTTGCTTTGGGTATTTCTTAGCTGCAGCCATCATCAAATCCACTTCTTGAAAAGTTCGAGCCATCGGCTTTTCGACATAGACATGTTTGCCCTCGGCCATCGCCAGCATGGTCACGGGGAAGTGAGAAAAGTCAGGAGTGGCGATGCTCACTGCTTCAAATTCATTCCCGATCTCGTCAAACATCTTTCTGAAATCCTGGAATTTCTTTGCATTTGGAAACATATTTATGACTTCCAAAGTCTGCTTAGCGCCCATATCGACATCGCAAAGCGCTACGATATTGCACAGGCCGGTTTGATGTAATTGTTTTATGATTTCGTTTCCACGGTTTCCGATTCCGATGCAAGCCAGGTTGACTTTGTTGCTGGGTGCCACATAGCCCATGGACTTACCCAGGACAGAAGGGGATATTATTGTTAGTCCCGAAAGTCCAAAAGCTGCTGTAGCTCCGGTCTTGAGGAATTTTCGTCTGTTTGTATTCATTATTGGGTTGTTTTTGGGTTTAAGGAAAACCTTTCCAAGCCGTGGAAGCTAGTACAGGGAAATACTTAGCGAGTTAATTCTTCAACCCAATCTACTTATGAAAAGCCAGACTTCAGACAACCGATCCGGAAATCAACGGAAACGATCTCGGAAAAGAAATCCACTAACTGCATACCTTTCAGGACAAACTTTTCTTAAATTTCCTTTTCTCAATAAACCCAAGCCCTTGAAATGCCCGTGTTTTTTAAGGATTCCAAAGCAAGGTGAAAATCATACACGGGCATTCCATTAGACCTTTAAAAACAAATTTTATCCAAATGAAAGACCTGGCAGATTTTCACTCACCTATTTCGGATCTTTTTTCCCAACCCAAAACTTCACAAGACTGGGATCAATATAGACTCAGTGACGAACAGATAGCCTTTTTCAACGAAAATGGCTATCTGGCAGATGTCAAGCTTTTGGACAACACCCAAATTGAAGCATTGAAAAAGGCATTGGAGGAGGTGATGGATCCAAAGCACCCATTGCATCATTTGTTTCATGAGTTTCACAGCAATGAATCGGGAGATCCGAACAAGGTTTTGTTCCATTCTTTAGGGCACTGGAGATTGGCGACAGCTTTTCATGATGCGATCTGGAATCCTGCTTTTCGGATGGCCGCAAGCCAATTGCTGGGAAATAGGGCGGTGCGTTTTTGGCACGATCAGCTTTTCTGTAAACCCGCACATCACGGGGGAAATGTGGCCTGGCATCAGGATTATTCCTACTGGACGAGGACGATCGCGATGCAGCATCTGACATGCTGGTGCGGTTTGGATGATGCAACGGAGGAAAACGGTTGTCTCCAATATGTTCCCGGAAGTCATCGATGGGGATTGCTCGACAAACCTGCACTTGCCGGAGAAATGAACGGATTGATGGCAATGATGACCGAGGAACAAAAAGCCGAATTCAAACCTGTGGCCATTCCGCTGAAAGCTGGTCATGCGGCATTTCATCATCCTTTGTTAGTGCATGGAAGTTTTGCCAATTATTCCGATCGGTCCAGAAAAGCCTTTGTGCTGAATGTATTTGCAGACGGAACCGTATCCGACACAGATGAGCCCTTACTTCAAGGAGTGCCTGTGATTCCTAAAGGTGAAAAAATGGGAGGTAAGTTTTTTCCGCTGATTTTTGATCCGGGGAAATTGGAAGATTGAAAAATTGAAAGACTTGAAAATTGAGTTCCAAGGTTGGAAGGTTGTAAAGAGCTAAGGTTAGGTCTTCTTCACCATTCGGAGTTCGTTATTCGATATGATTCTATTGGAAAATTGGTTTATAGATTTGCAGGCAGAGAAGCAGACTAAATTGATCATGACATTTCACTACCAGGTACTTTTTACAAATTTCTTGTACTTTTAGAATTCCCGCCTACATCAAATTTCAGACTTCATATTTCATCCTTCTTACTTAAAAAATGGCTTCAGGATTATTTGCATTATTGGATGACATCGCAGCTTTGATGGACGATGTGGCAGTGATGAGTAAAGTGGCGGCAAAGAAAACCGCCGGAATATTAGGGGATGATCTGGCAGTAAATGCTGAAAAAGCCTCTGGCTTCGTCTCTGATCGGGAGCTTCCTGTCCTCTGGGCGATTTCTAAAGGTTCCCTTCTGAACAAAGTGATCATTCTTCCGGTCGCATTTCTTTTAAGTGCCTTTTTGCCTGCAGCGGTAACCATTATTCTGGTGATAGGTGCGTTGTATTTAGCTTTTGAGGGTGCAGAAAAGATCTTCGAATATCTGGTGCCTCATCCAAAAGAATCCCTGGTAAAGTTGGATGCAGACATCACCGAGGAGCAAATTTTGGCTTTGGAAAAGCAGAAAATCAAATCAGCCATTACGACAGATTTTATCCTTTCGGTAGAGATTGTCATCATTGCGCTGGGAACAGTGGCAGATGAACCCTTACTCAAACAAATTCTTGTTGTTTCGGTGATTGCGTTGATAGCAACGGTAGGAGTCTATGGAATCGTTGGTCTGATCGTTCGGATGGATGAGTTTGGGTTGCGCCTGATTGCGCTCAACGATAAGGTGGACAGCTTTTCGGATAAAATTGGGAAGATTCTGGTTGGCGCTCTGCCTGTTTTGATCCGAACACTCGCTTTCGTCGGAACTATTGCTTTGTTGCTGGTAGCGGGGGGAATTTTTGCCCATAATCTTGAGTTTTTTCATCACCTTCTTCCCACTTGGCCGGCTATTATCAAAGAATTTCTGATCGGTCTGGGAGTTGGTTTAGCGGTATTGGTTCCGTTCCTTATTTTCAAGCAAATTCGAAAGAAAACCTGACGTTTCGACTCTTTTAGAATGTATTGGATATGGAATAAGATCCTACGCGGAGAAGCTAATTCCTCATGGAGTTCTTACCGACTCAAAGGTGAGAAAACAGACATCTATTTTATTCGTTGTTATTTGGTCTAAAAAATTCATAAAAAAATCAAATTTCTAGTTTTATAATAAAAAAAGAATTTAAATATTAAAAAGCCCTGTCAGTCTAAATATTTTCATTTGTAATTTATTTATTTTTTTATTATAATATAATCAATAAATTATGAGACTTTTTGTAGTAATATTTTATGTATTACTAATCAATTCATTAGTGTTTAAATGAATTTTTTGAATCTTATTATTGATAAAAATACAATTAGAGTCCTGTTCTATCCTGTTGATTTTCATATTATTTTCTCAGGATGCTACAGGATACCTACTAATAATTCGTTTAATTAATTCGTATAATTAAAATAACCCAAAATTATATGTTCAAAAATTTCTACATCAATAAAAGGACCTATTTTATTTGGTTCTTTTGCAGTTTGTTCTTTCTCAGCTTTTTTGCTCAAGGTCAAAATTCTCTTGTAAAAGGGATAGTAACTTTTGGTGCGCAAAAAGAACCCGTTCCCGGCGCATTGGTCATTATTAAAGGGACGCAGCGGGGAGGCGTTACTGATAATGACGGAGCTTTTGCTATTGATGCAAAATCAGGAGAAGTATTAGTTATAAGTTTTATTGGATTTCAAAGTAAAGAGGTAACTATCCAAAACATCACAGATGTCATTCAAGTGTCATTAGATGTAAATGAAGCAGAACTTGAGGAAGTGATTGTCGTTGGGTATGGAACTCAAAAGAAGACCGACATGACTGGTGCTGTTGGATCTGTTGGCGAAGATTTGCTTAAAGAACGTCCATCTGCATCACTTAATCAGGCTCTTTCTGGCCGGGTACAGGGGGTAAACGTTTCAGTTAATTCAGGAAGACCTGGAGGTCGAGCAAACATAAGAATCAGAGGAAATACCTCGGTCAGTATTTCTAATGATCCGCTTTATGTAATTGATGGAGTAATTCTTCACTCTACAGGCTTGGCAAACGGTAGTTCGCCTATCGATTTCATTAATCCGAATGATATTGCATCTATTGAAGTGCTAAAAGATGCTTCAGCCACTGCCATATATGGTGCTCGAGGAGCTAACGGTGTAATTTTAGTGACTACAAAAAGAGGAAGTAAAACTGGTGGCACCATAAGCTACGATGTTGACTTTAGCGTCGGAGTATTGCCGGAAAAAATCCCTTTACTTAATTCAAAAGAATTCCTTGCGACTGAAGATTTAGCTTATCAAAATGCAAAAAAATATGACCCAAATGGCTGGGCTAACGGAATTTACAAAGATCCTAAACTAAAGAGAACCAATCCTAAGCTCTTTGATGCCAGCGGTAATCCGCTTTATGATACAGATTGGCAGGACGAATCGTTCCAACAAGCATTCACTCAAAATCATCAATTAGCTTTTACGGGTGGTAATGCCGATGATAACTATGGAGTTTATTTAGGATATAGAGATGAAGAAGGCTTGATGAAAGAATCTTGGCTTAAGCGATATTCTGCAAGATTTGTGTTTGACAGTCAAATAAAAAAATGGGTTAAAGTTGGTGGAGTTTTAAGCTACAATGACCAGAAAGAGAATCAAGTTGACCCACTCGGTAGTGGTGGAATTATTGCCATGCGTCAGGTTCTGGAGGCTTTGCCTATAATTCCTGTTCGCTATCCTGATGGTAATTGGGCTGGAAATGAAGATTATCCGGGAATGGAAGGTGGCAATAATCCTTTGCATGTTGCCAAGGAACGAATTTATAATGTTGGAACTCAATCTATTATTGGGAATATTTACGCAAATCTATTTTTGGCTAAGGGGTTAGAATTCAGGTCTACGGTTTCAACCAATATAATAAACCAAAGAGTGGATTACTACGGAGGTAGAGCGTTGAACTACATCGCTAGAAATCAAGGTGGAGATGCATCAATCACTAATGATAGGCTCAACTCTTGGCAGTTTGAAAACTACTTGACTTACGTTAAGGAGTTCAATGAAAAGCACTCACTCAATGCGATGTTAGGTCTTTCCTGGCAGCACGTAGATAGGTTCAATTCCACTGCAAGAGCACAAAATTTCCAGGACGATTTTTTTATGTTTAACAACCTGGGTAGTGGAGCAACCGCAATTCAACCAGTTTCCAATAGTGTCGCGTATGGTTTGAATTCATATTTCACCAGATTGAATTATAGCTACAATCAGAAGTACCTCTTTACTCTGACAGGAAGGGTAGATGGTTCTTCAAAATTCGGTGAAGCCAATCGCTATGCGTTTTTCCCATCTGCAGCGTTTGGCTGGAGAGTTTCTGAGGAAGATTTCCTAAAAGGAAGTGAATTAATTTCCAATCTTAAATTGAGAACAAGTTATGGACAAACAGGAAACTCAGAGATCACAGCCTATCAAGCTTCAGCAGGAATGGGTAATTATTCAGTCATTTTCAATAATCAAAGACAAATCGGAATCGGAGTCAGCAGATTGGCAAATCCAGATTTGAGATGGGAAAAAACCTCTCAATTTGATATTGGAGCAGAAATAGGCTTTCTTCAAAACAGAGTTACGTTTGAAATTGACTTGTATAGAAAGCTTACTGAGGATATGTTACTAAGTGCTCCCGTTCCATCAAGCAGCGGCTACACCACAGTAAGTAAAAATGTCGGGAGCATGGAAAATAAGGGTATAGAAATCGCACTGAATACGGTAAATATTGAGAGAAATGATTTTAGCTGGAATACAACCATCAATTTTTCTTTTAACAAGAATCAAGTAATTGATTTGGCAGGTGGAGCCGACATTTTCCTTGGTTCCACAATTGTGAGAAAAGGGGAGCCGGTAGGATCTTTTTTTGGCTTCGTTCATGAAGGAACTTGGAGCACAAGTGAGGAATCACTGGCATCAAAGTACAAAAAGAGGCCTGGAGATGTTAAATATCGAGATGTGAATAACGATGGAGCTATCAATGATGCCGACCGGGTAATTATTGGAAAAGGTATTCCCGATGGATTTGGCACATTCTACAATAGTTTAACCTATAAGAATTTTGATCTGATTGTAGATATCCAATACACATTTGGTAATGATGTATTGTTCAGAAGTAAGCATTCCGCGGAAGATCGCACAGGTATTGCCAATAGCTTCAAAACGGTATTAAATGCCTGGACACCTGAAAACCAAAACACCAATATTGCGCAAATTCGACCATTAACTGCTGGTTATAACACCAATAATGATACGGATCGAGTACAAGATGGATCGTTTATAAGGGGAAGGAACCTAATGCTGGCCTATAATTTTGCGCCAGAAGTATTGGAAAGATGGAAAGTAGGTAGAATTCGAACATTTTTCTCAGTACAGAATTTCTTCCTCTCCACTAAGTTCCAAGGATATGATCCTGAAGTATCTACTTCCGGCGCTGCATTTGATCAGGGTGTGGATCTTTATTCCTATCCAAAACCTCGTGTATTTATGCTAGGTCTAAATATTAGTTTGTAATCCTCAACCATATCAAAGAATTATGAAAAGTTTAAAACTAAGTATAAAAAAGTTTTCCTTGGGTCTCATGATGATTTCCATGGTTGGGTGTTCGGGTTTTTTGGATGAATCGGATCAATCTAATTTTACACTAGACAACTATTTCACCAAACCAGAGCATGCAACAAGTGTGGTAAATTCCATTTACCAAGGGTTATTACCCATGACGGAGAGTGGTTTCAACGGCGCACCGTGGATGATGGTAGAATTTGCTACAGGTCTTGCAAAAACTGAGTTGGGACAGGCTCAATTCAGTCTGTTTGTAAGAGATTTAGTGAATAACTCTGATAATGGGTATGGTCAAACTATTTGGACTAGTTATTACAGAGGGATTGCCAATGCTAACTTGGCTATTTCAAAAGTTCCTGACATTACAATGGATGAGGCTAGAAAGCAAAGATTAATAGGTGAAGCCAAATTTCTTAGAGCTTATTATTATTTCAACCTGGTGAATATTTTTGGCAATATTCCACTGATTACAGAACCAGTGGATTTATCTTCTGAAGATCTTTATGCCTCTGCCTCCACCCCGGAAGATGTTTATAATCAGGTTGTTAAAGATTTGATGGAAGCTGAAGGGTCTGGCTTGCCAGTGATTGATGCCACAGGTCGGGTTTCCTTAGGAGCCGTCAAGTCACTTTTGTCAAGTGTTTACCTGACAATGGCTGGATATCCTTTACAAAAAGGTACGGAGTATTATAAAAAAGCCGCAGATAAATCCAAAGAAGTTATTGATTCTAAGGCGTTTTCCTTGTTTACTTCATATTATGATTTGCATAATCCAAGTAAAAAGAACCTCGGGGAAAATATCTTTATGGCTCAGTTTACTCCTTTTATTTTGCCTTCCTCGTGGCAAGTTTCAATTGTACCCTACAATAGGGGCATATCGGCCTATAGTTCAGAAACTGGTGGAATTTTTGCACAAGAAGGTTTCATCCGTTCCCATGAACCTAATGACAAGCGTGTTCGGGAAAAAGAATTTTACTACACCAAATACACGTTAAGATCTGATCGAACTAAAGAGCTGGCATTAGGTGATTACTACATCTTCAAACACTTTGATGAACTAGCTAACTTAACAACTACAAGTAGCGGAATGAATTGGCCAATAATTCGATATGCAGAAGTTTTATTAATTTTTGCTGAAGCATCTAACGAGGTTAGTGGACCAAATAGTCAGGCTTACGACGCTGTCAATGCAATACGAAAAAGAGCGGAATTGCCGGATCTTGCTGGATTATCTAAAATCGAATTAAGAGAAGCTGTCTGGAGGGAAAAATGGTTTGAATTATCCTTTGAGAATAAGACTTGGTTTGATATGGTAAGAATTCGGAAAGCATTCAATGTTACAACAAGAAAGTTTGACGAATTTGTAGGTCATAAGTTTGTTTATGGACCTGTTCTTAAAGAAAGAGAACTGTTGTTCCCTATTCCGACTGCAGAGATTAGAAACAATACTAATCTTGTACAGAATCCAGGATATTGATGAGAAATTCTGAAAGGTAGGTTGATTTTAAAGAATGAATATAAAAGCCGCTTCTCTAATATTTTTGGAGGAGCGGCTATTTATTATTTTAATTACAAAGTCAAGAATAAAAAATAGTATCAAAAAAATAATAAATAGAGTTTAGTCTAATTTGAATTTAGAATGGAGCGCGATACCTAGTGAGAATTTCATTCATATGTTCAGAAAAAGATTAGGGTTTATTTTGGTGATTTTATAGTTACGCGCCAAAGTATTCGACCTTTAATTAACAATTGCTCCTCTTTTAATTCTAAAATTTTAGACCTCATTAATTTGAAGCGATTTGATGATTTTAGAATAAGGATAATGATTCGAACAAAAATAATAATATAATTTTCCTCTTATTAAAATCATTAATTATATTTAAAAGCTGTCTATATACACTCTATGAAAAAAACGACAAATTATTTTCTCTTCTCTTTTTTGTTGGCCTTTACTGTTTTTATTTCCGTCCAGCAGTGTATCGCCCAAGACAGGAAAACCTTTCTCCAATTTGAAGGGAAAGAAGGGCCGGGAAAGGGAAAGCATGTGGTCTTGGTGGCGGGTGATGATGAGTATCGATCTGAGGAATCCATGCCCATGCTGGCGAAATTGCTTTCTCAACGATATGGATTTACCTGTACCGTTTTATTCCCAATTGAGCCTTCCACCGGAAACATTGTCCCAAATTATCAAAACAACATTCCGGGGTTAGAGAATCTGGAAAAAGCGGATCTGATGATCCTGCTGGTCCGCTTCCGTGAACTTCCCGATGCGCAAAGCCAATACATCGAAAATTATCTGAAAGCAGGAAAGCCTGTTATAGGTCTTCGAACTTCCACTCATGGGTTTGCCTACTCCAAAAACCTAAATTCACCCTATGCAAAATGGGCTTTTAACAGTAAAATTCAAGGTTGGGAGAGAGGTTTTGGTCAGCGGATTTTCGGAGAAACCTGGGTCAATCACCATGGTATTCATGCTAAAGAAGGAACAAGAGCTTTGATGGACGGAGTAAAACAAATGAATGATCATCCCGTGCTTCGTGGGGTGAATGATATTTGGGTCCCTTCAGATGTGTATGGAATCAAAAACCTACCCAAAGAGGCTGATGTCCTGATTCATGGACAATCTACTGCCGGAATGGACGATAAAGCTCCTTTAATCTGGGAAAAATCAGTGATGCCAATCGCATGGACCAAGCCTTACCATATTGAAGGGGGAAAACCGGGAATGGCATTCGCTTCAACGATGGGATCTTCGATGGATTTTCAAAGTGAAGATTTGCGAAGACTGGTCTTGAATGCTTCCCTTTGGCTTCTTGGAATGCCGGAGGCAATCAAACCGGATCTTTCTGTAGAGATTGTCGGAGAATACAAGCCAACGATGTTTGGGTTTGACACTTTCCGAAAGGGGATGAGGGTGGAGGATTTTAAATGAAATTTGGTCAACAGTCCACGGTCTTCAGTCCACCGATAAGGGGCTGTCGACAGTCGACTGTGGTCCGTTGACATTACTAAAACGATGAACAAAATAGGATTTAACGTGCTGGCTTGGTCAGCAGAAATTTCAGAAGACCTTTTTCCTATTTTGGATCGGTTGAAAAAGATCGGTTACGACGGGGCAGAATTTTTTATCGGAGGTACGGATCAAAAAGCCTGTAAACTGGTGGGCGACCACTGCCTAAATATCGGGCTGGAAGTCACCACTGTCACCGTGATGGGAGCAGATGAAAACCCTATTTCTCCCAATCCCAAAATCCGGGAAAAGTCTAAAGAAAAGCTCAAATGGGTGCTAGATCGGGCAGCTGATCTGAATTCTCAGGTGCTTTGTGGTCCTTTCCACTCGGCTTTTGCAACTTTCGCTTCCCGGGCACCGATCGAGGACGAATACACTTGGTCTGCCGAAGTCCTGCATGAAGTCGGAGATTATGCGAAGAAAGCCGGGGTTTTATTGACTCCTGAAGCCTTGAACCGGTTCGAGTGCTATCTCTGTAATACGATGGGGCAGCTGGATTACTTGCTTCAAAAAGTTAATCATCCAAATGTACAGGCCATGTTTGATACTCACCATGCGAATATGGAGGAGAAGAAACTCGGATCTGCCATCGAATTGATTGCCCCGCGCCTACGTCACTTTCATATATCTGAAAACGACCGTGGTACTCCCGGTTCGGGCCATGTCAACTTTGACGAAACATTTGCTGCCTTGGCAAAAGTAAATTACAAAGGTTGGCTGACCATCGAAGGCTTCACCCGCAACGACCCGGCTTTTGCCAATGCTATCGGAGTGTGGAGGAATTTCTCCGAACCTTGGGATATGGCTGAAAACGGGTACAACTTGATTAGAGAGATGGGAGAAAAGTATGGGTTGTAAGAATGAAGGCAAGAACCAAAAATCAAAACAAGACTTGAAAAAAAAAATCCGTGAGTTTTAGAACTCAAGGATTTTTTTTATCTGATCCAACTCATTACTAACTTTTCACCACTTACAAAAGAATTCATTTTACCTCCTCCTCCGGAATCGCCATGGTGTGATTAGCCAAAAGCCTGAACCTACCATCGACCAAAGCATAGGTTCTCATGAAGTGGTAAGTCACCGGGCTTGGTCCCCGATCCACCACCGTGTATCCACTCACCACTCCCGTATTTCCGAGAATAACTACCTTTTGATCCCGGGAAACTCTCCCTCTGGTGTCATCTGCCTGGCCAGCCTGAATCCGTTTTGCCCGAGAAATCGAAGCTTCTTTTCCGTCAATCTGACCGGCGTGATTGTGAACCCAAATAAAATCATCGGCCAGGAGATCTTCCAAAAAAGGGACGTCTGATCCTAGTAAGGCTTTTTCCCATCCCATATCCATTTCCAAAAGTTTTTGTTGTTCTTCTGTTTGGGAAAAGGCAGCGGTGGTAAAAAGGAGAAAAGCGAAAAGGCAACTTGCTAAATATTTCATGGCAGTTTTAAATTGGGTTTTTCTAAAGATTAAGAAAAAGTAGGAAAATCCTTCTTTTATTGAAACAAGATTCCGACAGCACAGGATAATTGTCTGTAAGAATTTAAGGATTATTAAATAAAAACTGATGATGCGAACCCTATTCCTGATTTTCATTTGCATGCTTGGTTCGTTAAATACTTTTTCTCAAACGAAAAAGCCTAACATCATTTTCATCCTCACCGATGACCATCGCTGGGACGCGTTGGGCTTCGCTGGGAATCAGATAATTCAAACGCCAGAGATGGATAAATTGGCATCAGATGGTAATTTTTTCGAGAATGCCTTTGTCACCACGCCGATTTGCGCAGCAAGTCGGGCCAGTATTTTGACAGGAATGTACGAGCGCACCCATGGGTACACGTTTGGGCAAGGGAATATTAAGCAGGCATACATTGATCAGTCCTACCCGATCCTACTCAAAAATTCCGGCTATTACATTGGGTTTTTCGGGAAATTTGGAGTGAATTATCCAGGCTTTGATCAACTCTTTGATGTGGGAGAAAGCTATGATCGGAACGGTGCTTTTAACGACCGAAGAGGATATTTTTTCAAAATGATTGATCAGGATACTGTACACCTGACCCGATACACAGGTCAAAAAGCGATTGATTTTATCAGGGAATCCCCAAAGGAAAAGCCGTTTATGTTATCCCTCAGTTTCAGTGCTCCGCATGCGCATGATCCTGCTGAAAAGCAATATTTCTGGTCGCCGGAATACGACACGATGTATCAGGATTTGGTGATTCCGGAGCCTTTGATGAAGGAGGATTCCTATTTCCAGGCTCAGCCTGAGTACGTGAGAACAGGCGAAAACCGAACCCGCTGGTATTGGCGGTTCGATACTCCGGAAAAGTATCAACACAGTGTGAAAGGATACTATCGAATGATCTCAGAAGTGGATGCGGAGATCGGGAAAATCCGAAAGGCGTTGGAGGAAAAGGGACTGGCAGAAAACACCGTGATTATCCTGATGGGTGATAATGGGTATTTTCTTGGGGAGCGACAGCTAGCCGGCAAATGGCTGATGTATGATAATTCACTTCGAGTTCCGCTGATTGTCTTTGATCCCCGGGAAAAAGGAGGAAAACGAGTGGATTCCTTTGCGCTGAATGTAGATGTGCCTTCCACGATTTCCAACCTGGCGGGGGTAAAATCCCCCAAGTCTTGGCAAGGTATTTCGCTGATTTCTCCCAAACTCTCCCAGCGCAAAGAATTCCTGACAGAGCATCTCTGGCAGACTCCAATTATTCCTCCCAGCGAAGCCATCCGCACCGAGCACTGGAAATACTTCCGCTACATCAATGATCCTAAGCACGAGGAATTATATGACTTAAGTGTAGATCCTTTGGAAATGAACAATCTGGCTGAGAACCCCGCCTATCAAGCCGTTCTGAAGGACCTTCGGCAGCGGATGGAGAAAAAAATTGAAGACTATCTGGAAGATAAGATTGACTTCGATAAGGCTGATCAAAGCTAAAGCCCAGAGTGGCCAGGAATAGAAATCGCTCAGGTTTTAGCCATCGTTGGATAAAATTACAAATCTGACTGCTCAGGGATTGCAGCGGTCGCAATACATTGGGTCTTCTGTGCTTTTGTCGTGAGGGTGAAGAATCCGTTCGGTAAAGGAACAATGGGAGCAGGTTTTTTCGTATGCGAGTGGCGATCGGGTAAGGGTGCCGCACCATTCGCATGGCAAGCCCGCCACCATGGCAGTTACTGCAAAACCGGGTGAGGAGCAGGAAGGGCAGCAGCATTGTATTTTTTCCAATAATTTGGCTGCGGTCTCTGCAATTACCTTCATCCGAGTGGGATTCAGAAATGCCCGCATGTCTGTCTCAACGTAGCCTTTCCCGTATTTTTTCAGTAAAAAAGCTGCGCATTCCTCCAGAGATTTCTGGTCAGTGATTCCCTTGACCAACTCATCTATCCGCTCCGCTCCGGGGCGTAAAATCAAGCCGTGGCTTGGGAAAAGCACTTTTTGAGAAAACGCTGTCAGTTCTTCCAAACTTTGAAATTCCATTCCTCCAAAATTAGTCTCCATGCTCAAGTGGCGGGCATAGATTTCCAATCCTTTTTTGTGATCCAGGAATACGAGCCATTCTTCATTCGCAGGCAAGAAAAACGCCTCAGGATGTGAACCAAAAGAACCTTCACTAGCTATGGCAAGATCACAACCTGTCATCTCCATGGCCAACTCACACTTCTTTCGAGCTGTGCTCAGGGGATCCTCTTTTCTTTGGACTTCTCCTGAGAAAGTTCCCAACAGGTCTGTGTCCAGATTTTCAGGAACAAAAACTTTCACCTTCAATCCCTCTTCTAACAGTGGACGAAGCACTTGCTCTTTTTGGTGCTTGGTAGCAATGACCAGCCTTCTGCCTTCAAATATGCCCTTCATTTCGCTCAATCAAATTGAACTTCCAGCGCCTTTCCTTTGACTTCTTCATGAAATACCCCCTCATCATAGGCCAAATGTCCATTTACCCAAGTTTTAAGCACTTGGCTGTGAAAGGTCGTTCCCTCCAAAGGTGACCAGCCACATTTGTACAAAATATTCTCTTTGCTCACCGTCCATTCGCAGTCCAGGTCCACTAAAGCCAAATCAGCAAAGTAACCTTCCCGGATAAATCCCCGATGTTTGATCCGGTATAGAATGGCCGGATTATGGCACATTTTCTCCACGATTTTCTCCAGGCTGATTTTGCCCTGCCTGAAAAATTCCAGCAGGCAAGCCAAGGAATGCTGAACTAATGGTGCGCCGGACATGGATTGGAAGTAGGGTTTTTGCTTTTCCTCCAGGGTATGCGGGGCATGGTCGGTAGTGATTAAATCAATCCGGTCGTCGAGCAATGCGGCGAGTAGTCCGTCCTTGTCTTTTTGAGTTTTGATGGCAGGGTTCCACTTGATCAGTACGCCAAGTCGCTCGTAGTCCTGATCGGTAAACCAAAGATGATGAACCGATACCTCGGTCGTGATTTTTTTATCTTTTAGGGGAATGTCATTTCGGAAAAGCCCGGTTTCCCTGGCTGTACTCAGATGAAGGATATGAAGTCGGGCGCCGTGTTTTTCTGCGATCCCAATAGCCCGCTCGGTGGCCTCATAGCAAGCTTGCTCGCTTCGAATCAGCGGATGGCAGGCGATGGGCACATCTTCTCCGTATTTTTCCCTGTAGATTTCCTCATTTTTTTCAATGATTTCTTCCTTTTCCGAGTGGATAGCGATTAGTCCTTTGTGATTTGCAAAGAGTTTTTCAAGCATATCCGGACGATCAGCCAGGATATTTCCCTTCCCGGTGAAGTAAAGCCCATCGTCCGTGATGGCAAGCAGCTTTTCAGTATCCCAATGGATGACTTCATCCAGGTTTTCGGCATTGATACCGAGCAAAAACCCATAATTGGCGAGGGATTTCTGAGCGCCGAGTTGGTACTTATCTTCGAGTAGCTCGAGGCTCAAGGTATTAGGACGGGTGTTGGGCATCTCAATAAAAGAGGTGACCCCGCCGGCCACGGCTGCCTTGCTTTCGCTGCTTAGATCCGCCTTGTGTGTCAGACCCGGATCGCGGAAGTGCACCTGTCCGTCGATGACCCCGGGGAGTAGGTATTTGCCTCGACCGTCGATGAGTCGGTAATGGTTCTCGGCGGGGATGGCTCCGATTTTGCGGATTAGCTCGCCTTCGATCAGGACATCGGTGACTTGGACTTTACCTTCATTGACGAGGGTGACTTGCTGGATTAGGTAAGGTTGATTCATGACTGGCGGATACAGATTTCTTGATTGCAAAGAAAGGACAGGATATGCTGGGTTCCAACACGATCAGGGTAAGATTCTGAGAATCGGCGTGGGAAGCACCGGCCCAGGTTAAGGTTTCAAAAGGTTAAAAGGTCGAATATTTCAAATCGAATAATCAGCAATTCAAGAACCTCTATTCCTTAAACTCAAGTATATCCCCCGGCTGGCAGTCCAGGGCTTTGCAGATGGATTCCAACGTGCTGAATCGGATTGCTTTGGCTTTGCCGGTCTTGAGGATAGACAGGTTGGAAAGCGTGATGTCCACTTTTTCAGAGAGTTCATTCAGCGACATTTTCCGCTTGGCCATCATGACGTCGAGATTGACAATAATGGACATGATTTAGACGGTGAGTTCGTTTTCGGCCTGGATTTCCACTCCTCTTTTGAACACCTGAGCAATGGCGAAAATAATTGCGCTCATCAATAGGTATTCGAATGCCCCATTTGCATAATCGACTAGGACGGGAAGCTCGAAATCACGTTTTACCAGCCATTTGACAAGGCCGGCGGTGAAGATTGTCGTCACCCCGATCTGAAACGTCACATAACTGGTCTGTGTGATGAGTTTGGAAATTTCTTTGCTAAATGGATGCACGAGATTGATTTTCAGGAAAACCCGGATCATCAGGTAAAATAAATACGCTTTCTGAACTGCGATGACCAACAGCAGGGAAATCACCCACAAATAATACCATATGTTTTGTTTCAATAAGGGATAAAGATTCAACCCCTCGTACAAGTCTTGAGCAATCAAAGGCTTGAACAGGCTATAGGTGAAGGTAAACAGGAGCGAACCGGCCTGAATGCACAGTCCGATAAATAGGGACCAGATTATCACGGTAATCAGCATCAATGTGGGTTGATTGCTCCATTTTTCTTTCCATTGGTTCTTTAGATTTTCCATAGTGCAGGGAATAAGTATTCTGCAAACATCAATAAATAATTATTGATAAACAATAAATATGTATTGATAAAAATAATATTTTACTCGAACAGGGGAAAATTTTAAAATATTCATTTCCTCAGCCATTTCCAGTCTGTGTCTTTTCAGGCAGCGGGCAAGACCTGGATTTTATTTTGCAAGACACTCGATAAAGCAATTTTCATAATATTGGCGGACAGCTAAGACACCGAACGCGGTTGAAAAAGGTGCTTTAACTTCATCATTTCAGTTAATTGGTTATTGTTATCGAAACTCACCTAGGCTTATGATTTGCCGGAACGAAAAACCAAATTCCCGGGATAATAAGTGAGAGGAAAGGACATTACCAACTCATAGCAGCACC
>VFKK01000132.1 GCA_009885605.1 Cyclobacteriaceae bacterium
ATAGTCATGATTAAATGTTGAATCTAAAATTTTTTCACGATTCATAAAGATGACTTTTTTCATTTTTGACAATTTCCCTCGATTCTTCCATGCAACCATTTGCATAAAGTCTGCATCTAAATAAGAGAGTTGCAAACCGCCTTAATTTTTCAAAAACAAAATCTGGAATTTTGATCCTCAGAGAGATCACATCCAGTTACCATAGTTCAAAATTGCCTGGTGTAACCCGGTGGACTATTTGAAGAATGAGTAATAAATAAAAACTGCTCAGTCGCAGTTTGTCAGTTTCTCCGAGTAGGGGAAAATTGAAACTGTTAAGTGAACACTTTCTCTGTTCGCTGACGGTCAAAAATGAATCTGCTCGGACAATATTTGAACAGAAAAGTGCTTTGATATGAGTTTTGAATGGTTTATGCTTTGGCACAATCTATGAAAAACCAAAAGGGGAAATAACCAACTTATAAACTAAACGATATGAACATTGCCAAAACAACTGCTGCCATTCTCCTCCTTTTCTTAGTAGGAACAACAGTACAAGCTCAGGGAACTGAAACCCGCACACCCGGAACATTTACTCAAGTTAAGTCAGGTGGAAGCTGGGATGTGTTTATCACAAAGGGGAGTAAAGACGAAGTGAAACTCGTCTCGACCAATATTTCCCTGGATAAAGTCCTCACGGAAGTGGATGGCGACGAACTCAAGATTTCCCTGGAAAAAGGAAATTATGATAAGGTAGGATTGACTGTCTATGTGACTATCAGAAACCTGGAATCAATTGGAACTTCCGGCTCCGGCACTATGACTGTTGAGTCAGATTTTGGAGCAGATGAGTTTGCCATTGGACTTTCCGGGTCAGGAAATATTAAAATGAAAAAAATCTCAGCTGAAGAAATCAGCATCGGAATGAGTGGTTCAGGTGATATTTCTATCGCGGGCGGATCTGCGGAAGTGATAACGATTGGTCAATCCGGTTCCGGAATTCTCAATGCATTGGAATTGAGTGGCGAATCGGTAAAAGTGGGGAAGTCAGGCTCCGGCGAAACTTACATCGGTGCAACCCAAAGTCTTACTGTTGGCTCTTCTGGTTCTGGAAATGTCTATTACAAAGGGAATCCGGAGGATAAAAAAATCGGAAGCTCTGGTTCATCCAAAGTCATTCAGAAATAAAAGATTAGAAATAAGAACCAAGAAGCAACCTTTTTGGGATCATGCAGCGTCATTGCGAGGCCTGAGCACAAAACAATTGGATAGAAATCTGAAACTTCCAGCCCGAAGCAATCTTATTTTGGGATTTGATGAAAGATTAGAGATTTAGAGAATAGTGACAAGAAAATTAGATTACCGTGTGTTGAGGATCAACTTTACAACCTTTCCACTTTACAACCTTTCCACTTCAATGTTCAAAAACTACTTCAAGATTGTATTTCGGAATGCCCGTAAGAATCCTCTTTATGTTTTGATCAATATTTTCGGGCTAGCGGTGGGGATGGCGGTCAGCATTTTGATTTTTCTGTTTGTTCAGCATGAGCTGAGCTATGATCGATACCATGAAAAAGCGGATCGGATTTACAGAGTTTCCCGCTCATGGTCCAATCAGGATGGTGAAGTGAGTTTGCATTTGGGACATGCTGCGCCGCCTTTTGGACCATTGATTCAGTCAGATTTTGGGGTTGATGTCGAGCAGGCTGTCCGTATTTTCAACTTCAATCCTTTGGTCAAATACGGCGAAAATGCGTTTGAAGAGGAGCGGTTTTTCTTCGCGGATCCGGAAGTTTTTGAGGTGTTTTCATTTCACCTTTTGCAGGGAGATCCAAAGACCATCCTTAAAGATGCCGATGCCATCGTGGTTTCAGAATCTACCGCAAAGAAATATTTTGGTACTGATAATCCTATCGGAAAAGAATTGGAAATGGTCCTTGCCGGTCAGCCTGCTAGTTTTCAGGTGAGAGGAGTGATGGAAGACATGCCTGACAATTCCCATTTTCATGCAGATTTTCTTGCTTCCATGGTTCCGGTTGTAGCTTTTTACGGCGGACAGGAAGCATTTATGAGCAATTACGGCTCGAATAATTTTTCAACCTATCTCCTCCTGAAAGAAGGCGTGGATGCAAAATCCCTAGAAGCCAAAATCCCTGAAATGATCGATCGGCATTTGCCGGAAAGTCAGGCTGGAATAGCAGCATCCAAAGGAACAAAACTTACCCTTTGGCCCTTGACAGATATCCATTTACATTCCAATCTGGATTCCGAAATCGAGCCGAATGGCAACATCGATTACGTTTATATTTACCTCGCAGTCGCGCTTTTTATCCTGCTGATCGCCTGTATCAACTTTATGAATCTCTCCACCGCCAGATCTTCTTTGCGTTCGATGGAAGTTGGGCTTCGCAAAGTCATGGGGGCCGACAAGATTCTTTTGGTTCGCCAGTTTATGGGCGAATCCTTTGTGATGACATTCATTTCCCTCGTTTTGGCTTTGCTGATTGTTTACTTCTTTCTGCCAACTTTCTCAGATTTCACTGAGAAGCAACTCAGTCTGAATTTCTTCGAAAATCCTGAATACTTACTTGGCTTGGCAAGTTTGGTCCTGGTAGTTGGTTTAGTTTCCGGAAGTTATCCGGCACTTTTCCTCTCGGGTTTTTCACCTTCCAAAGTGCTCAAAGGAGCTTTCAAAGCAGGGAAAGGACACGAGAACTTCCGGTCGGTTCTGGTGGTGGGTCAGTTTGCGATTTCGGTGGTCCTGATTGTGGCAGTTTTGGTGGTGGTCCGCCAGTTGAATTTCATGCAAAGCAAGGATTTGGGCTTCGCCAAAGATGATTTGGTGGTGCTGCCAACAAGCGCTTCCATCAATGAAAACTATCTGATCATCAA
>VFKK01000060.1 GCA_009885605.1 Cyclobacteriaceae bacterium
AATCGGGCAACTGAACTCTCCTGCAAGTCAGACGGCTCAAGCACTTCGAGATGGTCTAAAAGCGTATTTCCAACATACCAAGGCATCTCTTCGGAGTGCCTCGCGATATTTTCGCCTTTCAAAGCAGATACGGGAATGAAGGTAATTTGCTCAGTTTTGAAATCACTTTTCTCTGCCAAAGCATCGAAATCAGCCTTAATCTTCAGGTATATATCTTCATCATATCCCACCAAGTCCATCTTGTTGATAGCTACGACCACATGGGAAATCCGCAGGAGATTGGCGATGAAGAAGTGACGATACGTCTGCTCAATCACACCTTTTCGTGCATCGATCAAAATAATTGCTACCTGAGAAGTGGAAGCTCCCGTCACCATATTTCGCGTGTATTCCACATGACCCGGAGTATCCGCGATAATGAAGTTGGTCTTGGCGGTTGAAAAATAAATATGCGCCACATCGATGGTGATGCCTTGCTCACGCTCAGCCACCAAGCCATCCGTAGCCAAAGAAAAATCCAGGTAATCATATCCTCGCTGCTTGCTGCTTTTCTCAATTGCTTCGATTTTGTCCGTCGTGAGTGACTTGGTATCGTAAAGCAAACGACCGATCAGGGTGCTTTTTCCGTCATCGACAGAGCCGGCAGTCGCGATTTGGATGAGTTTTCTTTTTTGTATGTCCATTTTATAAATTTTTGTCAACGGTCGACGGACCACAGTCCACGGCCAAATTCGTAAATCTTAAATCGTACTTCGTAAATCAGAAATACCCTACTTTCTTCCGCGTCTCCATCGCAGCTTCAGATCGCTTGTCATCGATTCGGGCTCCACGCTCTGAGATTGTTGAATCCCGAATTTCTCCGACAACATCATCCAGAGAAACTGCCTCAGAAAGCACTGCTGCGGTACAAGTCATATCGCCAACAGTTCTGAAACGCACCATGCGCTCCTCCGTGATCTCATGAGATTCGCGGAAAACATGCTCATTGGCGGTCCAGATCATGCCATCACGGAAGAAAACTTCTCGCTTATGAGCGAAATAGATGGATGGAATCTCAATGTCCTCGGTTCTGATATATTCCCAAACATCCAATTCGGTCCAGTTCGAAATCGGGAAAACCCGCACGTTTTGGCCTACATGAATTTTACCATTGAGCATATCAAAAAGCTCGGGTCGCTGATTTTTTTCGTCCCATTGACCGAAGTCATCACGGACGGAAAACACGCGTTCTTTTGCCCGGGCTTTTTCCTCGTCTCTTCTCGCTCCGCCGATACACGCGTCAAACTTGAATTCTTCAATCGCATCGAGCAAAGTTGTGGTTTGAAGTGTGTTTCTACTTGCATATCTACCACGCTCTTCCCTTACTTTTCCCTGATCAATAGAATCCTGAACGTTTCTTACGATCAAGTCCAATCCCAATTCTGCAACCAATTTGTCACGGAATTCGATGGTCTCGGGAAAGTTGTGTCCGGTGTCGACATGAAGTAAAGGGAAAGGGATCTTGGATGGATAAAAAGCCTTTTGAGCTAATCTTACCAATGTTATTGAGTCTTTTCCTCCGGAAAAAAGCAAAACCGGACGCTCAAACTGCGCCGCCACCTCCCGGAGGATGTGGATCGATTCTGCTTCTTTTGGATTGGGTATAAATAGGTTTGACATGTGCTTTCTAAATTTTTGATTTACTACTTACCGGACTTCGTTATTCAATATTCAGCATTCGGTGTTCTATATTTTAATGTCGAATACCGAACATCGAATGTTGAAGTCTTGTGTCCTGCATCTTGTGTCTTGCATCTCATTTCGCATGCAGCCCACACTCTTTCTTCGAATCCTCCCACCACCATCGACCTGCACGGGCATCTTCTCCCGGTTCGATTGCTCGGGTACAAGGCGCACATCCAATGCTGATAAAACCCTTGTCGTGTAGTGGATTATAGGGGATATTATTTTCGTTGATGTAGGCGATCATCTGATCGAAAGTCCAGTCCAACAGCGGATTGTATTTGATGATGTGATTGGCTTCATCCCATTCGATGCGCTTCATGGCGCTTCTATTAGGACTTTGCTCAGCCCGAAGTCCGGTCACCCAAACTTCATTCCCCTCCAAAGCCCGCTTAAGTGGCTCAACTTTTCGGACGAAGCAGCAGGATTTTCGATTTTCCACAGAATCATAGAAACCATTGATCCCAATCTCGTTCACCAGCTTCTCCAATGAGGAAGTGGTAGGATAGTAAACCTGAATTCTGGTTTTGTATTTGGCTTCTGTACGTGACAAAAGATCTAACGTCTCGCCAAAAAGGCGACCTGTATCCAAAGAGAAAATATAAATTCGCAGGGTCTTAAAAGCAATCAACTGTGTGATTACCTGATCTTCCTGTCCCAAAGAAGTGGAAAAAACAACTTTACCCGAAAAAAGCTCAGCTACCAAAGCCAAACCTTCTCCCGCACTCAGGCTATCCAGCCGGGATTCAAGATCTGACAAGTTCAGTTTCTGGCTCATTTTTTTAAGGGTTTAAGGCTGACTTTCCATTTGGCAATACAATTAGAAGCACAAAAGTATATAAACCCTATTTATTTTATAGACTTTATTCCAAAAAAATTTTATTCGTTGGTCAAAATGTCTTCCAATGTCTTGTTTTCCAATATTTTTAGTGTCTCATCGCGCACTTCAGCCATCACTTTCTTGATCCCGCAGGCAGCCTCACTTTTGCACTCCGCACAGGGTTCGTAGTAGTTAATACTGACACAGGGAAGCAAGGCAATTGGTCCATCGAGGAGTCGGATTACTTTAGAAAGCGGAATGTCTTTGGGTTCCTTGATGAGGTAGTAGCCTCCACCTTTTCCTTTTTTGCTGCCTAGCAAACCCGCTTTTTTGAGTTCGAGGAGAATATTCTCCAGAAACTTATGGGAAATCCCATGCTCCTCAGCGATATCGTGAATCAAAACAGTCTTGGATTCTCTATGCTTGCCCAGGTAGGTGAGGGCATGAAGAGCATATTTGGTCTTTTTGGAAAGCATACTCAAAAATAGAAGAAAATTCGGATTAGCCTAGTACAGTAGTGGGGAATGAAAAATCCCCGACGCTTGCGGGGGATTAAAATTTTAACCCTCGAGGTTTTTGAAGCCTCGAGGGTTTCCCTATTTATTGAAGTCCTAACATTACATCATCTCCACACTTCGCTTCACAAAGGCTGTCAGGTCTTTGCCTGTCAACAGTCCTTGGGAAAGTAGCGCCAGATCAAAAGCCTGCTTCGCCAATCGGGTCTTTTCCTCTTCGGTATCGGCTTTCAGCACTTTGTCGACAACCGGGTGATTTCCGTTGATCGCTACTTTGTAGTGATCAGGAAGTGAACCGTAGAAACTCATCGCTCCACCGCCGGTCTGCGCCATATCTTTCATTCTGCGCATGAACTCTTCCATCGTGATCGTCACCGGCATCTCATCCGGACTCAAACCTTCTATTTCCACGCTGTAGTTGGTATTTGATATCGCCTTTTCGAAAATCTCTTTTACAGACTTGGATTGCTCTTCAGTCAGAAGGTTGGCATAGGTATCGTCTTTTTGGATCAGCTTTTCGGCCACATCCGCATCCACTCGCTTGAGTTGGGTTTTCTCCAACTTGGACTCCAGATTCTGGATAAAGTGACTGTCGATCGGCGAATCCATCACGAGCACATCATAACCTTTCTTATTCGCAGACTGAATGAAGCTGTCCTGCTTATTCAGATCTGTCGCATACAAGAAGATCGTCTGCTCATTTTTGTCGGTTTGCACCGGCTTCACTTTAGACTGATATTCTTCGATGGTGAAGTATTCGTTATTTGTATTTTTCAGCAGGGCGAAATCTTTTCCTTTCTCGTAGAATTTCTCCTCGCTGATCATTCCGTATTTCACGAATAGCCCGATGTCATTCCACTTTTCCTCGTAGGCTTTTCGGTCTTTTTTGTACAACTCACCCAGCTTATCCGCCACCTTCTTGGTGATGTAGCTGTTGATTTTCTTCACGTTGCTATCCGCTTGCAGGAAGCTTCGGGACACATTCAACGGGATATCCGGAGAGTCGATCACTCCATGAAGCAGCATTAAAAACTCAGGAACAATGTCCTTCACTTCGTCGGTGATAAATACCTGACGGCTGAAAAGTTTGATCTTATTTCGCTGAAGTTCGAATTCGTTTTTCACCTTCGGAAAATAGAGAACTCCCGTCAGGTTGAATGGATAGTCCACATTCAGGTGAATCCAGAAAAGCGGATCCTCGCTCATCGGATAAAGCTCCTTGTAGAATTTCAGGTAGTCTTCATCTGTCAGATCGCTTGGTGACTTGGTCCAGATTGGCGCTGTGGTGTTGACGATATTGGCCACCTCCACAGATGTCCATTTCTTATCGCCTTTTTCGTCTACTCCGTCTTCTACGCTTTCGTTCTTGGTGCCAAACTTGATCGGCACCGGAAGGAATTTGCAGTATTTATCCAGGATTCCCTGAAGCTTCCACTTGTCAAGGAATTCTTCTGAATCTTTGTTGATATGAAGGATGATGTCCGTTCCGCGGTCTTTGCGCTTGCCTTTGCTGATTTCAAATTCGGTCGAACCATCGCAAGTCCATTTCGCAGGTTCTGATCCTTCCTGATACGAAAGTGTGTGGATCTCTACTTTGTCTGCAACCATAAAAGCTGAGTAAAAGCCAAGACCAAACTTTCCGATTATTTCATTGGCGTCTTTGGCATCCTTGAATTTCTCCACAAACTCCTCGGCACCGGAGAAAGCCACCTGATTGATATACTTTTTGATTTCCTCAGCAGTCATACCCAGACCGCGATCCGAGATGGTGATGGTTTTCTTTTTCTCATCGAAAGCTATTTCGACCGTAATGTCTCCGAGTTCACCCGTGTACTGACCTAATGTCGCAAGTCGCTTGATTTTCTGCGTCGCATCGACAGCGTTGGAGACGAGTTCCCGAAGGAAAATCTCATTGTCAGAATAGAGGAATTTCTTGATAATCGGGAAAATGTTCTCGGTATGGATCGAGATCGTACCTTTTTCCTGCATGGCTATAAATCGGTTAAGTTGAAAACGTGATTACTTACACACCCCTTATCAAGTGCTGTTCCAGTGTTGATTGCGGTGCCATTTTGGCAGAACTGATTTCGGAGGTATGATTTCGGATTTATGATTTTTTGGTCAATCCTATGTCATACATCATAAATCATAAATTTCTGGTTAGAATCCTTATTCGTTTAACTTTGCCTTATGTGGAAAGAAATCTCCGTCTTGATTCATAAGGAAATGACCCTGGAATGGCGTCAGAAATATGCGCTGAACGGGATTTTGCTTTATGTAGTCTCGGCGGTTTTCATTACCTATTTAAGTGTGGGTGCCAAATCAGGAAATCTTTCCGTCCCCACCTGGAATGCTCTCTACTGGATCATTATACTTTTTTCAGCGGTGAATGCAGTGGCCAAAAGCTTTGTGCAGGAGCATCAGGGTCGCCAACTCTATTATTACATGATTGCTTCCCCGGAAGCGATTATCTTATCCAAAATGATTTATAATACCGGTTTAACCCTGATTTTGGCGTTGTTGGGCTATGGTGTTTTCTCTGTGATTTTGGGAAATCCTGTTCAGGATCAAGGCTTATTTTTGCTGAATCTGGTGCTTGGTGCCATGGGCTTTTCAGCCAGTTTGACGATGGTAAGCGGGATCGCCTCCAAAGCAGGGAATAATGCAACACTCATGGCGATTTTGAGTTTCCCTGTCATCATCCCTATTCTGATGATGTCCATCCGAATCTCCAAAAATGCACTTGACGGGCTGGACTGGAGTGTGAGCGTGGACAAGCTTTTGACTTTGGTCGCGATCAATTCAATTGTAGCGGTGACGGGATATATTTTGTTTCCTTACTTGTGGAAATCCTGATTCGATTTCGGATTTCAGATTTATGATTTACGATTTTTTTTATTCTTGAAACGGGTAATTCATTTCCATTTTTAATCAGTTGACACAGCATTCCTGATTACACTGTCTTTTATCAGAAAAACCACCGGAATCAGGAACTTATGACTTATTTTTGCGCTTGAAAAAGCAAATTGACTCTATGCGCCAATCCTGGTGGAAAATCCTTGCAATTGCCCTGCTGCTGTACACACTCATTGCGGGTTTGCTGATGGATGTACCTCGACTTCCGATTCTGAATGAGACGATTCGTGCATTGCATTTCCATGTTACGATGTGGTTTGGAATGATCCTGATGTTGGTGATTTCTGTTGTTTACAGCGTTAAATATTTGCGAAGCAATGATTTGAAGCACGATGATATTGCAATTGAATTCACCAATGCAGCCATTCTATTTGGAGTTCTTGGAATTATAACCGGAATGCTTTGGGCCAAATTCACCTGGGGAGACTACTGGAGCGGAGATCCCAAGCAAAACGCCACAGCCATCGGGATCCTGATGTATTTCGCATATCTGATTTTGAGAAATTCTCTGACCGATTCGCAGCAAAGAGCCCGAATTGGGGCCATTTATAGTATTTTTGCTTTCGCAGCATTCATTCCATTGATATTCGTACTTCCAAGATTGACGGATAGTTTGCATCCCGGAAATGGCGGAAACCCCGGTTTCAATGCGTACGACATGGACTCCAAACTCAGAATGGTTTTCTATCCGGCAGTGATTGGATGGACCCTTTTTGGAAGTTGGATTGCAACGATAAGAGTGAGAATGCGTAGAGTGGAGAGAACCCTGGAAGACC
>VFKK01000210.1 GCA_009885605.1 Cyclobacteriaceae bacterium
ATGTGGGGAGCGAGTTCAAAAACATTAGCACTCGTGGATTCTGCGCGAAATGCAGGCTTAGACATTATGATGGACCAATATCCCTACGCTGCAAGCCACACAGGCATCAGCGTATTAATTCCGAGTTGGGCACTTGAGGGAGATAAATTTGCAGAAAGAGTCCTTGATCCGAAGCTCAGAGACAGCATCAAAGCTGGTATTGTTTTCAATATTGTCAATGATCGCGGAGGAAGTGACCTGAGGAGAATCCAGTTTTCCAGAGTAGAATGGGATAAAGAACTAGAAGGAAAAACGATGCACGACTGGGCAATTCTGGAAGGGATGGAACCAACTGTAGAAAATGGAGCCGAACTTACCATCCGTGCACAGCTTAACGGAGGGACAGGAACCATCTATCATGCAATGGATGAAAAGGATGTAGAAAACATTATGCGTCACCCTATGACCATGATAGGTTCGGACGGCAGACTTTCTCAACCCGGCGATGGCCACCCCCATCCACGTGCGTATGGCACATTCCCGAGAGTATTGGGAGTATACGTCAGAGAAAAGAAAGTAATTCCCCTCCAAGTCGCAATCCATAAAATGACAGGTCTCTCGGCGGCAAGGCTCGGGCTGAAAGATAGAGGGCTGATTAAAGAGGGATATGTTGCTGATTTGACAATGTTCGATCCCGAAACTATTAGGGATAAATCAACATTTACTGATCCTCACCAATATCCGGATGGTATTTCCTATGTAATAATCGACGGGAAATTTGCAGTTGAAAATGGAGTTTTTCTAAAAGCACCAATCGGAAAGGTAATTCGCAAAAACAGATAAAATTTCTTTTAAAAAATAAAAAGGAGGCTTGAAGCCTCCTTTTTTATAACACATTCATGGATTGCTCTTTGATCTTTTCAAGTTCGTCTTTCATCAGAATCACATATTTCTGAATCCCCGCATCATTTGCTTTTGATCCAATCGTGTTGATTTCTCGACCAATTTCTTGTGAAATAAATCCTAATTTTTTCCCTTGGCTACTCTCCTCTTTCATCGATTTGGAGAAATATTTCAAGTGAGTATCGAGTCTGACCAATTCTTCATTGATATCCAGCTTTTCGAAATAATAGATCAATTCCTGCTCAAATCGATTGGCATCAAATGAGTTTTCATCAAGCCACTCGCTAAAATGGTTTCTGATTTTCTGCTTGATTCTATCTTTCCGGCCTCCTTCTTCTTCTTTGATTCTGGTCAATCCTGCTTCAATATTTTCGATATTTTCCTGAAGTTTCAGTTCCAATGAATTTCCCTCATCCTGGCGGAAACCTTCACATTTTTGCAAAGCCTCCTCCAAAATCTTTTTCACCAAAGTCCATTCTTCCTCTTCATCTTTGGCCTCACCTGCAATTGCACTCATTACGTTCGGAGCCTGAAGGGCAAGTTTAAATAGGTCCTGCGAATTATCATTGACAGAATCAGCAAGAGTTTTGAATTTTTGATACACAGCCTTGAAGAGGTCCTCGTTGATATTTACAGGTAACTCCGTGGCTGCTTTTGGGAAAAAATCAATCATGACATTGACTTTCCCCCTATCCAAAACAGTAAGCACCAAGTTGCGTATTTCGTGTTCTTTATCAGAAAACTGTCTTGGACTTCGGATGGAAAGGTCCAAAAACTTGGAGTTGAGCGACTTGACTTCCACATGAATCATCATGCGCTCGTCCTCAAATCCGGCGTTTCCGAATCCGGTCATTGATTTGATCATAAGGGATTGGGGGAGGTGTTAGAAATTGAAACCCAAAGTTGCATAGAATTTCAAGTCTTCTGATTCATAATTTCGAATTGGCCTTGCCACGTCGAATTTGACGTAATAATTCAAGAGTACCGTTCTTAATCCAGCACCATAACTTTGCAGCCAAGGGTTATTGAAATTGTTCAAAGTGATTACAAATGGCGAGCCTTCGGTATTGATTACTTCAGTATTTTGGTCGTTAACCCTTTCCCAAGGTGCTGAGTCATTCCAAGCTGAACCAATATCATAAAATCCTACTAATTGGAAATTACGAACAAAATTGGAAGTAATATTTCCTCTTGTAAGGTAGGAAAATAAGGGAATTCTTAATTCACTTGTAAATGTGATCACATTACGGCCTCGGATCTCATCATAATCGTATCCCCTCAAATCCATGAAGTCGGCAAAAAGAATATTAGAGTTTTCCATACCGGTCGGGTTTCTAATCGGAGATACTTCGGGCCTGTTTGAAGGAGGCTGATAAAACTCGTTAAACATCCAATTATCCATTCCTCCCACAAGATAAGACTGGGGATTATTACCCATAAATGAACCTGCATAAAGCTTCGTTGCAAATATTATATTCTTATGGATCCGTTGATAATTTCTAAGATCAAGATAAAAGTTGCTAAACGATCGATCTCCATGGTTCAAACCCTGATAATGGGTAAATCCAATTTTTCCTTTAAACCCGGCCTGAGCATATAGTTCCAGCTGGTGGGTGCGGTCATATCCTATTTCAGCTTTTCCCCCAACATAATTAACATCAAATCTATTTTGTGGGGAATTAATAGTGCCCAAAGTCAGGGAATCTACATTTTGGTTGAAATATTGGGTTTTAGCAATAAATGGGGCCAATGTCACTCTGGCATTTACATTCAATGGATAAGAGAAACCTGCTTCAACTTTGGTCAGAACGTACTTCTGAAGAGTAATGTCTCCCTCTTCAACATTGATACTTCTCCGATCAAATCTTCCTCTAAAATCAATTCTGCTCTTCAAGTATTCATACTCAAAAAACAAATCTCCACCAGAACTAAAATCCAGAGATGTCGTCAACCCGGCATAAAATGAATGGTTGTCAAGTAAATCAGTCATTTTCCCCGTCAGGTTTAATCCAAACCCTCTGATAGGATCTACTATGAATCTGGTATTAACATGATTGATGAAAAACTGTGGCTCCATTTCTCTTGGTCCGGTTACCCTTTTCTGAAGGCTCTGCTTTCTGAAAGTTTCCAGAAGATTTACTCTGCTATTCTCTTGACTTGGTTCCGCAGCTTTTGCTAAAGCTGGATTTGGAAGCGTATCAAACGAATAATTTTCTGTATCGAGACCTTTCTTTGACTGAAATTTCAATCGTTCAAGGCTAATAGATGAAGTAGCGCTCTTTGTGGTTGTATCCACTTTAACTTCCGGTGGATTGACCATTGGGGGTGCAACAACAGTCGATTTTGTTGCTTCAGCTTGCTTTTGTTCCATCAGCCTTCTTGCCGCAAGGCGCTCATTCAGACCCTTGGCCTGTGCTAGTTGGATTCTGGGAGTGCTGGGAGTGAATTGATCTGCATTTGAAAATCCTTCAACAACCAAAAAACTCTCTCTTCCATCTCTCACCGAATAAGCAATTCTCCCCATCCTGCTACTTACGTCAAAAGCTTCGATGCTTTTATTGTAAGCAGAAATTTGGTTTGAGACTTGATTCCCAATATTCAACCGCATCAGATTATTGATTCCGCTCAAATCGCTGATGTACAAAACGTTGTTAGGATTCAATCTTCTTGGCATGATATTCTTACTATTGGAATTAGTCAGCTGATTGAAAACTATCGTATCACGCACGTCTGCAATGAACAGGTTATAATTATTAGGATAGGTCTTCAAATCCATCGATTTTCCGGCCAATGAATCAGCGACCTTGATAAAATTTGAGGAGTAAATGATGGTGGAATCATTCATGAAAATCGGTGTCAAATCATCAAAAGAATCATTGGTAAGTCTTTTTCCCTGACCTCGTGTGTTGAGTGTGTAGATATCTGATTTCCCGTTCGAAATCGCTGAAAGCACCATATTCCTACCAGTGCTGTTAAAATCCAAACTCAGGATTTGAGTGATATTTCTAAGAAAAATCTTATCCTGATTAGTCCCGTCAATGGACCTCAGCCTGAGCGTTGTCGTACCGCTTTTGAAAGATGCAATCGCAATGTTGGCAGAATCCCTCCACGCAATTACCGGAGCCTGAAAATTTGCTTCCTGGTCTTCATAGACTGTTCCTCCCTGGAAAACAGTTCTCTCCGAACCAGCGGATATATCCCTGACCTGGATCTTATATTTTCCACCGTCATTTAGAACATAGGCTAGAAGGAGCCCATCCGGACTAAATTTAATATCATTTATTTCACCCAAAACTCGTGGAGAAGTGGATGCAATAGAAGCACCTGCATTTACGCCTTTGAAATTATTGGATACCTGCTGATTGATGCCGGAATAATACTTCTTCCATTCCTCGGTGAAGGTTTTATAATTGAGCCCTACTGTATTTGCAATGCTATTTTCTTCATTGCGGTTAATTCGGGAAAGATTGAGAATACTTGAAATGTACCGCCTCCCATATCGTTCAGAGATGTAATTCCAAATTGCCTGACCCACCAAACCTGCTTCATGTTTTTTGAGCTTTAAAATTCTCTGTTCTTCGTCTCCTTCGAAATAATGTCTGATGTAGTCATCCATCTCCCTGCTCCAGCCTTTTGCCAAATAAAGAGCGATCCCGTCCACATACCAATCCGGAAAATTGCTAACCAGATTGGCTTGAAAGGCATCTGCACCCGAAGATCCATAAAGCATTTCTTCAATTATTACCTTGGAGGTCGCATACAACAAATCTTCTTTGAACAGATCTACCTGTCCTTTGTACGAAACTTCTGCAATCAGCCTACTAAAATTGGTTTGACCGTCTTCGGTATACTGTTCTTTGTTGAGGTTAAGATTGCTTTGAAGAAGTTCTTCCGGAGAATTATAAATGTAGATTTTTGGCTTTGTGTAAGCTACATAGCCGATCATCTGGGTGAGTCTGTCAAACTCCTCCTCTATGAAATCAATGGCCATTTTTGCATTGGGTCCTCCACGGTCATAATAGTACACCTCAAAGTTATTAGAGGAATAAAAATACCACTCAAATTGCTGGTGCTGAACTCTGTTCTTACCAAAACGCTCCTGATCAAACTGGGCTAAGGCAAAAAATGAGTTTAACCATAACCCAGCAAAAACTACTATTCGAAATAAATAATATCGCATTCGATTCGCTGAAAGATGTCTTTAAATATAATTAAAATACCGTGCGATGTCCACTTCTCTGTTGATCGGATTTTGACCAATGAGATGATTTTCCATCATTTTACTATAATAGGGAATTAATGAAACTCCTTTAGCTCCAAAACCATCGAATATGTAAACGCTCTCCTCTTTAGGATGTTTTCCCAAAAATGGTTTTCTGTCGCGAGTTGCTGGCCGGATTCCGATTTTATGACTTACTACTTCATTTACGGGAACCTTAACCAACTCAGTCAATCGATCCAGAATCTCATTTTTTGCGGAATCAGTTGGCCCCTGATCCAGATCGTGCTTGGTATAAGTTGATCCAACTCTATGAATTTGATCCCCAAGATGCACTCTGAATACTCCCCTATTCAGGATATAATTTGGACAAAATTCTTGTCTGACCTCCAAAATTTCACCTTTCACAGGGGCAAATGGGAGTCCTCCAAAAAACCGGGATTGCATTGCTCCTAATCCATTGCAGAAAACAATGCTGCCAACTTTTAAACCACGGTAATTCCAGGTATCATTTTCCCAAATTGCCTCTTGCTCCTCAAATCGTTGCTCCATCAGGTCTTCTCCGAAATACGCCCCCATTGCTTCGAGCATTACATTGATATTGAGCCAACCCGAATTGCGAAGCAAAACCCCTCCAAATGGATCTTTGATAAACTCTGATTGAGAATGAATGTAGATTTTTTCCAGATACTGCGCAAAGGTCGGATCCGAACTATGCCCCATCCATTCATTTTGCTCCTCGATGGAGACAAATGGTCTGTAAATCGCCTGCTCAAGCAAAAACTTTTGCCCCGTAACTTCTTCTAATTCCTTGTAAAAAGGCCCGATCTCGGGAAAAAGAACGTCAGCATTCCAAGTCTTGACCATTTTTCTGCCGGTGACAGGATTATAAAGTCCTGCAGCAATTCTGCTGGATTTATTTTCCTGAGGTAAATCGAGTATTCTGATTTTCTTCCCTGCTTGCTTCAATCGGTAACCCAATGCGGTTCCTGCCAAACCTTGGCCTATCAGCAAAAAATCAATTTCCATAGCCCAAATTAAAGGTATAATTCCTTATTTTGTTACCTCTCAACAGACATTTCCAATGCTTCATATTAAGTCCTTTACCTTCAACCCATTTCAGGAAAACACTTATCTGGCTTACGACGATTCAGGAGCAGGTGTTTTGATTGATCCTGGTTGCTTTGAAAAATGGGAAAAAGCTGATCTGCAAGATTTTATTGAAAATAATGGAATCCGCCTCACTCATTTACTCAATACACATTGCCATATTGATCATGTTTTGGGAAATGCTTGGGCTAAGAGAACTTTCGGGATTCCACTTTTGATTCATAAGAACGAAATTTCAGTTCTGAAATCTGTGGAAACTTATGCTTCTAATTATGGATTTTCAGGATATGAATCCTCAGAGCCGGATGGCTTTTTGGTTGAGGGGGAATCTATTTTGGCAGGCATGGAGGAATTGAAAATTCTATTTGTCCCCGGACATGCTCCTGGCCATGTCGCATTTTACCATGAAACTTCGAAGAGATGTATTGCAGGTGACACGTTGTTTCGGGGAAGCATTGGAAGGACTGATCTTCCCGGAGGAAATCATGATCTTCTTCTCAAAAAGATTAAATCCGAGCTTTTTACTCTTCCCGATGAAACAATCATTTATTCAGGACATGGATCGGAAACCAGCATTTCATTTGAAAAAATTCACAATCCATATGTGGGTAAACAAGCGACCTATTGAAAATTAAAGCTCAAATTCCAAATGCGGTCACGTTACTCAATCTCTTGGTTGGGGTGATCGGAATCATCAGAGTATTGGATGGAGACATTGTATCGGGTGCTTATTTTGTTTTGTTGGCAGCTTTTTTCGACTTTATCGATGGGTTAGTGGCTCGTCTGCTTAAAGTTCAAAGTGAGATGGGAAAGCAATTGGATTCTCTTGCGGATGTGGTTTCATTCGGCGTTTTGCCTGGAATTATCCTCTTTTCCATGGCCAAAACCTATTCATCATCAGAATACATGCCTTACCTCACTTTGATTGTCCCGATGCTTTCAGCTTTTCGATTGGCAAAATTCAACCTGGACACAAGACAATCCGATCGGTTCATCGGGCTTCCCACCCCGGCTAACGCGTTATTCATAAGCACACTTCCACAACTTGCCATTCACTGGCCAAAACTTGGTGAGATAATTAACACTCCACTGGTATTGGTGGCAATTGCCTGGGCTTTCTCAATCCTTCTTTTGGCAGAAATTCCTCTGATTGCACTTAAATTCAAAAACTTTTCCTTTTCACAAAATGTCTTTAGATATGTTCTTGTAGGGCTAGCTTTGGGGATATCTCTCTTGCTTGGACTGGCAGGCATCCCAATAATAATCCTGGCGTATATTGGATTGTCGATAATCGAAAACAGTCAAGGGAAGGAATGAAATCCAACATTATCTGGTTTTACTTTTTAATCTTTTGTTGTTTCCATTTACAGGAAGTCAGCGCTCAAAACCGGTATTTCAAATTCAAAGTTTCAAAAGAAGGAGTTTATAAAATCACCGCTTCCCAAGCCCGACAAGCAGGTGCGAAAGACATAAATCAGGTGGCAATTTTTGGCTATCCGGGAATGCTTCCTCAGCTTTTGGACAGTTCTAATTTGCTTTTGCAGGAAATACCCGGTCTGGAAAAAGAGGATAATCTTTATTTCTACTTAACCGGACCAAACCAGGTTTTGAAAAATGAAAAGGGTCAATTTGACTACTCTCATCACCTTTTTTCAGATTCGCTGAGCTTTCTCATAGGAGTAAAAAATAACCCTAAAAGAATCACTTCGACCCAAGCTTCATCCGGAAATGCCATTCCTTCAACTCTCTACAGCTGGCAAAGCATCAAGGAAGAAGAAAATAATCTATTAAACTCAGGTCGAACCTGGTATTCCAAACCCGTGAGTCCGGGTGGATTGAAAGGGTTTTCGATTAGAGCGCTGTCCACAAGCTCTTCCGTTTGGAAACTTACGGGAACAATGATTGGGCAATCTGCAGGTACTTCTCAAATCGCCCTGAGAGCAGATGAGTTGGAAATTTTTAAATCAGAAATTACCCCAATCCCTAACACCACCTACGGAGTGAAAGGAAGGGAAGTGCCTGTGAAAATTGATTTCAAACCAGCCGGAAACAAGATTGAAAGACTGGTGATTTCTTATCAGAGTGCTGATCAAAATGGAGCGGGATATTTGGATGAACTTTCGATGGGCATTCCATATTCAAGTCAAAACCTCTCCGAAGGAATCTATTTTTCAGAGCTTTCCTCTCCTTTCTCACTGAGTATAAACAGCCAATTATCGGCATGGGATATTTCTGATTTTTTTGAGCCAAGAGCCTTGAACCTTTCCTCCGGAAATCAAATCAAGGCTGATAAACTCATTGTATTCAATCCAACTGAAGCCAAATCCATTACTAGTTTAATACTGGTTGAAACCCAACTCAGGGCTCAATCTTCCTGGCCGGAGCTTTTGATAATTACCCCAAAAATCCTTGAATTCGCTGCTGAAAAGCTCCGAATCCATAAAATCTCAAGAGGCATTTACGCTGAAGTTGCTTTGCTTCCGGATATTTATGATGCTTTTGGTTATGGCAATCCAGATTTGAATGCAGTCCGGAATTTTATTGCATATCATTTTCACCAAGGAAAAACTCTTAAAAATGTCTTGATTCTTGGAAAAGGCACTTTTGACTATAAGGGAAAACTTGGAGGAAGACCGAATCTTGTTCCGATCTACACTAGCCGAAATAGTCTGAATCCACTGACCACTTTCAGTTCGGACGACTATTACGGATTAGTCAATTGGGGACAGGGAGAATGGGAAGAAAGCCGGGAAGGAGATGAGCTCATGCAAATCGGGGTGGGAAGACTTCCTGTGATCAATGGCAGGGAAGCTTTAATCGTGGTCGATAAAATCATTCATTACGAAGCCGATCCAAATCCCGGAGACTGGAAGCATTCAGTCACCTTATTTGCCGATGATGCTGATAATAACATTCACTTCCGGGATTCAGAAGTTCATGCGGACTATCTCAAAGTAAATCACAGCGAGTTTCTCCAAAAGAAACTTTATCTGGATCGATTTGAACAGGTGGGCAAAGGCTCCACCCAATCCTCCCCCGAGGCAAAATCTGCTCTTGAAAAAACGCTGGAAGAAGGGACGCTTTTGGTGAATTACATCGGACATGGAAACGAAACGACACTTACAGCAGAGGAAGTTTTTTTGGTTTCGGACATTCCGAATTGGGGAAATCAAAAACAACTTCCTCTTTGGATGATTGCAACTTGTGAATTCGGCAGACATGATAGTCCCTTTATCAGATCTGCAGCTGAAGAACTCTTAATTGCATCGAATAAAGGTGCAATCGGACTTTTGACGACAGGAAGACCCGTTTTTAGTAGCGTAAACTTCCTTTTGAATGAAGTATTTATCAAAGAGGTTTTTAAATCTGTCGATGGAAAAAATCAAGATCTCGGAAGCATCTTCAAGAACACCAAGAATGGAAGTTTGAATGGTGCGCTAAACCGGAACTTCAGCCTTTTGGGTGATCCTAGCATGAAGCTCGCAGCGCCGAATTATAAAATCCGACTGACATCTTTGGAAGATCCCAAGACCAAGAAAACTCTGGATACTCTTTCGGCCTTCCAGGAAGTCCAGTTCAATGCCGAAGTAATTGAACCTCAAACCGGAAGTAAAATAATTGAGTTCGATGGTACCTATGAAATCGAACTTAGAGATAAACCATCCACTTCCAAAACCCTTGGTGATGAAAGTAGTCAGGCCGAGTTTGAGGAAGAAAAAGTTCTGCTATTCAGGGGGACAGGCTCAATTGTAAATGGAAGCTTAACTGGAAAAATGGTAATCCCCAAAAACATTGATATAAATTTTGGCTTAGGAAGCATTAGGTTCGTGGGAATAAGCAAAGATTTTTCACGCGAAGCATTTGGCTCAGAAAAGCCAATTATTGGAGGGATTTCAAAGAAAGTTTCGGGAGATATGACCGGCCCAGAAATTAAAGCTATTTTCGGAGGCAAAACTTCTGAGCCATTGATCTTTCTATCTACCAGTATAGCAGTAGAGTCCACCCTTTCAGACCTGAGTGGAATTAATATTTCGGAGTTGGGATTTGGTGAGGAGCTCAGTATCCAAGTGAATGAGAATAGTCCAATTATCGTGAATGAAAAATTCACAGCAGTGAATGGAAGTTATATGGAAGGATCATTCTCCATCCAACTTTCAGGATTAAAAGAAGGTAAAAATCTGGTAACAATCCGTGCATGGGATACCCTGGGCAATGGAAGTCAGTTTTCGAAGGAAATAATCGTAGAAGGAAGTGGTCGATTACAAATACTTAAGATTAAATCTTATCCAAATCCGACCGAACTTGAGAGCAATTTCGAATTTATTCATAATCGTCCCGGTGAAAACCTAATTTCAGTTCTTTCAGTTTACAACACGAATGGGCAAATACTATTTAGTGAATCTTTTCGTTTTGTGAAAGCTGAAGCTGAAATCAGAGGTTTGTCTTGGTTATTTTCGCAGAATCAAACCAAATATCCCGCAAAAGGAACTTATATTTACAAGCTGTCACTCCAATCTGAAACGGATAATTCTGTCGCAACTACGAGTGGAAAAATCGTGATTAAATGAAACAAATGGCAAAAAGAAACGGGATAACCATATTCCTAACGGTTTTTATCCTTACGACTTTACCCAGTTTTGCTCAGAATAGTGTTATTATCTCCGGTCAGGATCCTAACCGAAGAGTGATTACTACGGCCGTGCCTTTTTTAAACTTTGCCCCTGATTCAAGACATTCAGGAATGGGAGATGTTGGAGTTTCTACGTCCCCAGACGCAAATTCGGCCCATTGGAATTCGGGAAAACTTGCATTTGTGGATCAAAAAATGGGATTTTCTCTTTCTTATTCACCGTGGCTGGGAAAATTAGTAAATGACATGTCACTAAGTTATCTGACTGGTTTTTTTAAAATTGATGAGAATTCTGCCTTTGGCTTCGACCTCCGATATTTCAACATGGGAGACATCCAACTTACAGATGGCAGGGGAAATGAATTAGGAGAATTTAACCCCAGAGACATTGCCATCGGAGGTACTTACTCCAGAAAACTTTCCCAAAATTTAGGTTTAGGAATTTCTTCACGGTTTATATATTCAAATCTTTCGGGAAATATTTCATCCGTAGGTGGAAGTGAAAGCAAACCGGGAATTGGTGTGGGAGTAGACGTAGGACTTTATTATCAAAAACCAATTTTTGTCGGAACAAAAGATGGCTCTTTTTCCTGGGGTATGAATATATCCAACATCGGGCCTAAAATTACTTACAACAGTGCGGAAGATTTGGATTACATCCCAACGAATTTCAGAATTGGAACTGCTTATTCTGTTGATTTGGACCCTCAAAATACGATCACCTTTGCCTTGGATTTCAATAAACTTCTAGTGCCTACTCCACCGGTTTACACAACCAACGAGGATGGAACTTTGGCCACAGATGAGAATGGAAATTTGATAATTGAAGCCGGAAAAGATCCCAACAGATCCCTGATCTCCGGAATGTTTGGTTCGTTTGCTGACGCACCTGACGGGTTTTCAGAAGAACTTCAAGAAGTTATGATTTCTTTTGGAGTAGAATATTCTTACAATGATAAGTTTGCCTTACGCAGTGGATATTTCTACGAAAACCCAAATAAAGGAGGACGAAGATATTTCACTGTTGGCTTAGGATTTGAAATGAATAAGCTTGGAATAGATTTTTCTTATCTGGTTCCTCAAACACAAAATCACCCACTTGCTGAGACTCTAAGATTCTCACTTCTCTACACCATTCCCAACTGATAATGACCTTAGACAGGTCCAAAGCTCCTGACTTCCGCGTTCCGGAAGATTTCGAACTTTTTCCTCCAACCGAGTTTTTTTTAAAAAATAGAGCGAAACTATTTTTCATTCCAACACCCAATTTAGCCGCGGTTAAAATTGAAGTTATAGGAAGAGGAAATCGAGCTTCTCTTTCATTGGATGAAACTTTGGTTCCCTCATTCACCCTGCAAATGCTTCAGGAAGGGACGATTTCTAAAACTGCTGAAGAACTTGCCAACTTCTTTGACTTTCATGCAAGCGAAGTTAGCCCGATGCTTACCTATTCTCATGAGGGGCTCAGTCTGCTTACTACTAAAAAACATCTTTTCGAAGTGATTCCGGTTTTTTTAAGCCTGTTTACCGATTGTGTTTTTCCAGAGGAATATTTAGAGAAAAAGCAATCTCAGAGAATACTCAGCATCAAGCTGGAAAAGGAAAAAACTGCATCTAAAGCAAGTCAACTTTTCAGAAAGTCATTATTTGGCTCCAATCACGCCTATGGATTGGAAACTGAGGAAAAGCACGTCGATATTATCACAAAAGACCAACTTAAATCCTATTATTCGGAATTGCTATGGCAAGATCTGGAGCTTTTTGTTTGTGGAGATTTTGAAGAGAATGAATTACACCACCTTTGCGAATTATTGGGAGGATTGCCGAATAGAAAGCGAGTTACCGAGCCGTTTTTACCTCCTGCCGAGACAATTTATCATGTAATCGAATCAAGGAAAGATGCCGTGCAGAGCAGCATCCGTATCGGGAATTGGTCTATTTCTAAAACTGATCCCGACTTTTTTGCATTTTCAGTTTTCAACACAATTTTGGGTGGATATTTCGGATCGAGACTGATCAAGAATATCCGCGAAGACAAAGGTCACACGTATGGAATCTATTCAAGTCTTGCTGAAATCGGAGACTCAAATTATTGGGTAATTGGCGCGGATGTCCAGAAAGCCTTTTATCAGGAAGTGATTGAAGAAATCTACTTTGAAATTGAAAAATTGGTTTCTGAACCTATAGATGAGGATGAACTGGAAGTCGTTCGCAATTATTTGATTGGCCAGATGCTTTCCCGATTCAGCTCTTCCTATGACCTGATGGATCGATTTAGATCTGTTCACCACTCTGGCTTGAATTTTAACTATTACACCCAAAAACTAGCCTTCCTAAAGTCATTCACGGCGGTGGATGTGACGAGAATCGGAAAAAAATACTTTCAACAAAGACCTCTGATTGAGGTAGTGGTGGGCTGATCAGGTGATCTTTACGTAAAGCCAGGAAATATCCAAGCGCTTTTTCACCCAGAATTTATAAAGCATTAATTTAATTCCTTTTAGTCCGATTTCATCTCCGATAGAAATCAAGTCTTCTGCAGATTGAAAGTTTGCAGACCAAAGTGCATGCTTTAATTCATAAAGAATCCGAAGTCCTAAAGCCTTATTTTCAGACTCTTGCCTGTTCATTTGTTGGATTTTTCGACAAACTGCCACCGTACTCGGAAGCATTTTTGACTGATACCGCTGATATTGACTTGCAGAAAGTGACCTTGAGTGCTTGCGTTTCAACACTCCGATGTGATCCGAAAAAAGTATGGGATATTTTCTGGCTAATCGAAGCTGAATATCGAAATCTTCATAATATAAAGACGAATCATACCCTCCTTCCCTAATGAGAATCGGAGCGTTAAAAACGATTGTAGGGGAGCAAATCTTGTTAGATTTGATTAAAGTCTCATAGAGAGTGCCCAATTCGATTTCTTCTTCCAATTCTCCGGAATTCGAGCGCTTGTAAAAAGTGTTTACGACTCCTTCGGGTTCAAGAATGTAAGCGTCAGAGAATACAAATGCAGCATTTGGTCCCTTTTTTAGAACTTCTATTGATTTGGATAAGTGATCAGGATAAAGCACATCGTCACCTGAGAGATCAAGTATGAATTGGCTGTTTGCCCTCGACAACGACTCGTTGAAAAGCTGGCAATATGGCTGAATTTCATTGTAAAATACGGTTTGAACCGAGAGCATTCCTGAGCTTTGGTTCACCCATTTTTTGATAATCTCTTTGGTGTTATCTTCACTCCCATTGTCTACAATGATTAATTCTTTTGAGTAATAATCCTGCATTTTTACGCTCTCCAACGTCTCCTCTATCCAATCCTGATGGTTATAAGCAATGCAAATGACAGCAATCCGATCCGAGGTGATCATTTCAATTATTTAAAGTCCAGGTAATTTTATTACTAATGTCGTTCGCAAATCTAGACTTAAAAAACATTAGACTATGATTTGCACTCGTCTCCAAATCTGAAGAGCCCAAATCGATAAAATCAACTTTTTGCTCTGCTGCAATTCGGAATAATTCATACAAGATCAACTCTCCTCCATTCTTAAGTGAAACTTTAGGATTGATTGCCGACTGGTAATAGTATATAGAATTGGATGTTAATTTTACCCCCAAAGAATAGCCGATCGGCTCCTTATTTTTCAAAATTGTACTCAAAAAATACCTTTCTGGGCACACAGAAACCTGTTGGACAATTCTGTTGTCCTCAAGATTGACTACATAGCCGCGTTTAAGATTCCAGGATTTTATTTCCTGAAGAAACCCAAAATTTTGAATTGGACCATGAATCATTTGTATGCCTTCCTTATTTGCTTTGGCAAAAAACAATGTTTGTTCTTTCTGGACTAATTTTTTAATCTTTTTTCTCCCGATGAAAAACTGATGGCTAACCACTTCTTTTTGCTCAAATCCACATTTAAACAAGAGGTAACTCACTAAGTCATTTGCTTGTCCATAAGGCTTTGGAGCTTCTGTAATGGTCAATCTTGTAATACCTCTTTTTGAAAATTCCAGGATCACTGCTCGGATGAAACCTTCCAAAGCTTCTGAATTCAGATTTTCTTCTACCCAAAATCCTCCAAAAGGAGATTGAGGCAGAGATATCGCTTCGCATTCCTTTGAAATCGCAAATGAAATTGATGCCCTTATTTTTCCTTTTTTTATCCAAAGGAAATCTAGTTGCTCTGAATACCCCGGAATCGGGAAATCCCTCAAGAAATAATCCCAATTCTTTCCAAAAGACGGGACTACTTTGAGTTCAAAGGTTTCATTGATTTTTTGCTTGAAGGCTTCCAAAATAGTTGCGGTCTCTGATGTAATCTGCTTCTGAAAATGCCAGATCTGACAATCCAAGCAGTACAGCGTCCTGGGAAAAATGAACTACTACCCAATGCATAGGAGGGACAAAAAGACCATTTCCAGACCCTGAGAGTCGGAAATTCCATTTGTTCCCGCTAATATTTTCAATATCAATCACAACAGATCCACTAATTGCAACCAAAACCTGGGATTCTTTCCAATGGGCATGGTTGCCTCGGGACTCCCCTTCTTTCCCTCCCGAAATCCAAAAGCATCGCTTGATCCCGTCGGGAAACAATTCTTCATTTTCCCAGAAATGCAACTCTCCGGAAGGAGTGGATTCACCCGGTAACCGAATCAAAAATGGATCTTGGTTTATCAAATTCTCAGACATTTTTTTTGCTCCAATTTTCTTAAAATTAAGATAATTCAGTTTGAATTAAGATTTCCCACAGGTTAATTTTCTATTTTCGCATTCTACCAAAGAACACAAACGCATGTCAGGTCTGAAGGATGCAACTGCATTTGAAGATACATTTTTTACAATTTCTTTCCCCTGTGAAGGTTTATTCAAAGAGCGAAACAGCAAATTTTACTTTTTCGCTTTTCCAGTGGATACCGAAGATCAGATTAAAGAAAATCTTGGAAAATTCAGGAAAACATATTTCGATGCACGTCATCATTGCTTTGCTTGGGTACTAGGGAAAAACGGTGATCATTTCCGGGCTTTTGATGATGGAGAGCCCAATCATTCCGCAGGTGATCCTATCCTTGGGCAAATTCGATCAAAAGGCTTAACCAATATTTTGATCGTTGTGATTCGGTATTTCGGGGGTACTAAGTTGGGAATGAGTGGACTGATTCAGGCTTATAAAACAGCTGCTGCTTTGGCAATCGAAAATTCGGAAATCATCCAAAAACAAGTATTGGCGGAACTTGAAATTCAATTCCCTTATGCCTCGATGAATGAAGTGATGAGGCTGGTAAAATATTACGACCTCCAAATCACGTCTCAGGAAATGAATCTGGACTGCTTTATGCGGCTGACATTTAGGGAAGGAATCAAGGAATCTGTTTTTTCCGGATTGACTGAGGTGAAAGGACTGGAGCTGATTAGCTCGTGAATAACTCATCGAGGTAGCCCTCTTTCTTCAACAACTGAAAAATCTCCAGACAAGCCCATGCATCCGTCGCTGCATAGCGCTGCTGCTTTTCGGTCAGGACAGGCGCTTCCCAATTAGAAACTTGTTCAGACTTCGAAATACGCATTTTGAGGACCATCCCGCAAAGATTCCTCACTCCGACATTGTGAAATCCTACTTTCTTCAGCTCATCGTTGAGGTCAAAAAATGAATTTGGATAAAATGAATCTGTAAGTCTTGAAAGACCTTTCAAATCATCGTGAACAGCAGCTCCGACTTTGACTATATGCTCTCGCTCCAGAAGCGTACGAAGATCATTAGGGAATCCAATATCGTTCAATCGAAATAGAAAGGCTTGTGTCTTGGTCGAAAGCTGGAGTAAAGAAACCGGATTAATTACCCCTTTGCGGAAAGCAGGTTTTGTCTCCGTATCAAAACCCAGGATAGCTTGTGTCCCGAGAAAATCCACTACTTCCTCCACATCCTCAGCTTTGTTGACAAGGTATATTTCTCCTTCAAACTGTCCGAGAGGAAGCTCATTAATTTCTTCTTTAGTAATCTGAAAAGGAATCATACCAACTGTTCTTCTTTGTCGTAATACGCAATTCCAATTTTAAAATACCCATAAAATATGGTCATGATAGGGCTTATAATATTAAAGAAGCAATAAGGAGCATAAGTCAAAGTCGCCACCCCCAATACAGAAGCCTGAGTGGCACCACAAGTATTCCATGGCACCAATACTGAAGTTACAGTCCCGGCATCTTCCAACGTACGACTGAGGTTTTCAGGTTTTAACCCTCTCTTTTTGTAAACATCAGCATACATTCTGCCAGGAACCAGGATGGCAAGGTATTGATCCGAGGTCGTAATATTGAAAAATACGCAGGTTGCTGCAGTCGTAGCTATCAAAGAACCCACGCTATGTACCTTTCTAATCATTGCTTCTGCCAATACTCTCAACATTCCGCTTTCTTCCATAATTCCTCCGAAAACCATCGCACAGATAATCAACCAAATGGTGTTCAGCATTCCTGCCATTCCTCTTGTGACGAGAAGTTCGTTTACTACATCATTGGAAGTGACAATATTGATCTCACCGTACATTGCCATCATGACTGCTTTAAATCCCTGTAAAGCAAATGAACCCTCCTCTCCACCGATAATAGTGATGATTTGGGGCTGAAATATGAGTGCAAAAACTCCCCCCAATAAAGCTCCGGCCAGCAAAGCTGGTACGGCTGACACCTTTTTGACGATCATAACCAATACGACAACAGGTACGATAAATAACCAACCTGTAATATTGAATTTCTCAGAAATAATCGCCGAAATAGCCTTCACATCGTCTACGGATCCGCTCGTCTCATAGTTGAAACCAATGATGATAAACAAGGCTAAAGTGATTATCATCGTCGGTGTGGTGGTCTTTGCCATATATCGTATATGGGTAAAGAGATCGGTTCCGGCCATTGCAGGAGCCAAGTTGGTCGTGTCAGAAAGCGGAGACATTTTATCACCAAAATACGCTCCTGAGATAATCGCTCCTGCAATAATTCCTTCTTCAAATCCAAGTGCTTTCCCGATTCCAAGTAATGCAACCCCAACTGTTGCAACTGTGGTCCAGCTGCTACCAGTTGCTGTAGAAACTACAGCACAAACGAAACAAGCTGCAAAAAGGAAAATCTCAGGACTCAAAACCTGAAGACCATAATAAATCATTGCAGGGACTATTCCGCTTAATAGCCAGGTTCCAGCCAATGCACCAATCAGAAACAGAATCAAAATACTGGACATTGCTGCACTGATGCTTTTTACGATTCCATCCTGAAGAGTGGCCCAATTAAATCCAAGCCTGTAAATAGCGACCAATGCAGCAACTACTGCGGATAAAATTAAAACGATTTGACTTGATCCTGAAAGTCCGTCTGTGCCAAAAACCTGGATATTAATTACCAGGAGAATGATCAAAAAAGCTAAGGGAATAAGGGCATCAAAAACCTTTGGGGTGCGAGTCTGACCTTGCATTAATGGGGATTGGTGTGTTTAGGGCTTGAATCTAATGAAAATAAATTACTTTACATTTTGTGTAAAAGGCCGGAAAGCTCCCTGCCCAGCTCCCACCCAATGGCGACACCCATACCTCCAAGGCGTACTGCGGCAAAAGTTTTCTTGCCAACTTGCTGAATCAAAGGAGTTTTTTTAGGCCCAAAAGCCATTATTCCTGTCCATTCCATTTCCCATTGAATTTCCTTTCCCGGAAAAATTACTTCACTTGCTAATTTCTCCAGATGGGATTTAATTTTGGGATTCACTTTAAACTCCGTGCTTTTTTCACCTTCAAAATCTTTATTCCTCGCTCCCCCAAGTAACAATCTTCCATCTACTTTCCTGAAATACACATATCCTTTGTCCATGTGAAAAACTCCCTTCCATGGGATCTCAAAATTAAGAGGCTTGCTTAACAAGATCAATCCCCGACCTGGAACCAACTCAGATTGTGGCCAGAGTTTTTTAGTAAAAGCATTTGTACAGATGGCAATTTTATTTGCTACAAATTCCATCGATTCCTTCCCGGAATTTGACTCAGCGAGTATTCGCCCTTCGTCTTCTGTTATTTCATGGACAGATATCCCGGTGAGAATCCTGATACCAAGTTTTTCGGCCATTTCCCAAAGTGAATCCATGTATTTGCCTGGATCGAGTTCACCTTCGAATTTATTCTTGATGATTACTTTTATTTGATCCGAAAACCCCAATTTTTCAGGTTTCTTGACTTTTGAAAATACGTCATCCTTAAAGATTTTCTTCAAAAGCTTATTGACATCTTCCATCTGATCCACTGCAGAAATAAGTTGCTCATCCAGCAGTTCAAACCCATTGTTATGCTTAAAGGAGAGGGCTTTGTCTCCAAAATTTTTACGAATTTGCAGAAGTCCATTGTACCGTTTTTCCACCAGATCAAGGACTTCATCCTGGGTCATTTGCCAGAAATCATCCAAAATCTCGGTCAAGCTTCCAAAGCATGCAAAGCCTGCGTTTTTCGTGCTGGCTCCGTTGGGAAATACCCCACGCTCCAAGACTAAAACCCTGGCTTTGGGGTGTTTTTTCTTATAGTGAATAGCAGTCGACAATCCAACGAAACCTGAACCAACCACTGCCAAGTCACAGTGAAAAAAGTGTTTATTTTCCCAATAGCTGAACATTTTTCTGAATCAAAAAAGCAATTAAATGGAGATTTAGTAATTTGAATCCAATCTAACAGATTAAATCCCAAAATACCATGAGAAAAATCGAAGCATTACTTCATGAATACGGGCTCAGCCACCAAAATGAGACTAACAAGCTGATTCACTGGTTTTGTGTCCCTTCCATTTTCTTCAGTGTGGTAGGTTTGATTTTCAGTATTCCGGAAGGTCCACTTCCTGAACTCCTTTATTTCCTTGGCAATTTTGCAAATTGGGCTACCCTTACTCTGATTTTGATACTGATTTACTATTTAACTCTGTCGGGACCTCTCGCCTTGGGAATGTTCTTTTTCTCGGCGATATGCCTTGCGTTGGCTAACTTCCTTGATCTTGCTTTTCCCGGAAAACTATGGCTAATCAGCCTGGCGATTTTTGTGATTGCGTGGATTATTCAATTTTATGGACATAAAATAGAAGGTAAAAAGCCTTCCTTTTTAAAAGATGTCCAGTTTCTTATGATTGGTCCGGCCTGGCTCATGCATTTCATTTACAAAAGATTGGGACTGGCATACTAGGTCAAATTGATTTGAAAAGAGGTGAAATCTTTTTAAGATTTTTACCCCTTTTTTTTATTGAACTGAGTCAGTTTCAATGATTTTTTCCTGAAACTCAAAAAGTGATCTCAGCCTCTGAAGTGAATTTTGATTTTGAGAAGTTTCGATTGATGACAATATTGATTTCTTCTCTTTTGCAGTCAATCTCCAATTGAGAGATGCTCTTTGCATAGCAATCTGACTGCCTGTAAGTTCCTTTTCCTGAACTTGTTCAGGGGCATATTCAAACTCAACTTTTTCCAAATCAAAAGGCATAGATTCAGCCATGTAATTAAATAAAACCTCATTTTGAATTGTCTGAACATTGTCCCAATTGGAATAAATGTTCTTGAAAGGAGTGAATACTTTTTCGAAGATCTTGGGAGGAAAGCTCGGGGCAATTTCTTTTGACTTTTCAGAATCTCTGATCGTGATGAGAACTACCCCTGATGTATTTTCCTGAATCCAATCCTTAAAAACGTACATAAATCGGAGTGCATCCTGAATTCCAAAATTATCCGAAAGTCCTGTGTCCATGGTCTCCATAATGGGGTCAGTAGGAAGCTGGACATTGGGAGTGATAAAAGGAAAAGTCGCACACATCCTCAAGGCCGTTAGAAATCGCAGGTCGTCAGCTCCATGATTTGCAAAATATCGTTTAAAATCGATCGATTGTTTTTTCTCTTCTTTCCCCAGTTTACCCATCAATGAAGTGCCCAGATAAGACATTGAATGAGGAGCTATTACCAATTTCCTGCCATCATTTGTGATCAGGGTGGATACAGGAAGCAGAGGAATGTCAGCAGTAAACTCCGGTTCCGTATAAGCGGAGATTGGCTTCTCCAGAATTCCTTCAGTATTCAGGTTCAATTGGTTTTCGAAAGCAAACCCTCGGTCTTTTAGATGTTGATAACCATTGTATTCGAAATATTGGTTGCGGATCAGCAGATCATTAACCAGTAGAGTGAAGATAATCGGGTTAAGATTATCGGCTGAGATTTGATCCTGGTACTTTTTATCCGAAATGTCAATCGTGGAGTCTGATAAAGAACGCAGGTAAATTTCCCTGAAAAATGCTTCACCCAAAACACCCCCGGATGCACCAGTCAACAGCTCTGTATGTCGAAT
>VFKK01000035.1 GCA_009885605.1 Cyclobacteriaceae bacterium
CGGAAGACCACCCCAAACCCGGATCACTACGATCAACAAACCAATGAAGAATCCATAAATCACCACTCCAAGCGGAGTAATCGGTGAGCCCACCATATCGGTAGCCATAAAAACAGCCCCGAGCATTAACCCTCCGGAAAAAAGCATGAAAAGCGGGGACGGATAAATCTTGTCGTCAATGAGATACAAAATGCCGCTCAGCACAAAAACCGTTGAAAGAATGGAAGCCGGAATCCTCCAGTTCATCATCTTGCGGGCAATGAGATAGATCCCGCCCAAAATTATAATCAATGCACTCGTTTCACCGGTCGATCCGCTGACCAAACCGAGCGCCAGGTCTGTTGTATCTGTCATCACATGATCAAACTTGAAGGCTGAAAGAGGCGTCGCACCTGAGATGCCGTCAACTTTTGGCTCCGCAAAAGGAAAGGCCAAAACGGAACTTGAGATGTTTAAAAACCGACCATCCAGAAAGGCAGATTGCCAGGTGGTGATCGCAACCGGAAATGCAGCCTGCAGAAAAGCTCTGCCGACAAGGGCCGGATTAAAAAGATTATACCCAAGACCTCCGAAAACAAATTTCCCAACCGCTACGGAGAAAACTCCACCAAGGAACGCCATCCAAAGCGGGAAAATGGGAGGCAGCGTAAGTCCGAGAAGGACGCCGGTAATGACCGCCGACCAGTCGGATATTGTACTCTCTTTGTTCGACCATTTGCACAAGGCATGCTCGGTCAGCACACTGGCAATAACCACTGTTGCGATGACCAGAAATGCATTTATTCCAAAGGCAAACACAGCAAAAATCACAACAGGCATCATCGCCCAGACCACATTTTGCATGATCGTGTCCGTGCTCACACCTTTTCTGATATGCGGAGAAGTGCTGATATGGAGGGTTTTGCTAAACATTTGCTGCAGCCGGTTTGGCTGTTTTACGTTTGCGGAGAATTGATTTAGATAATCGGAAGTACTGAACTAATGGGATATTCGAAGGACAGACAAATGAGCAGGAACCACATTCGAAGCAGTCCATGAGATGGAAATCATCCGCCATGGTTTCGTAGGCTTCGGCATTGGCTAAAATGCCGAGTTTGGAAGGATTGAGTGAGATCGGACAAGCATCGACACAGGCACCACACTTGATGCAAGGGAAAATTTTATCCGTTTTGTTGATATCCTGCTCCCCAAAAACAATAATTCCTGAGGTTCCTTTCACGATGGAAATGTCCAAATTGGAGACAGCCACTCCCATCATCGGGCCACCCATGTACACCTCGCTGATGTTGTCGGCTGCGCCAACTTGCTCGAGGACATATCGCAACGGCGTGCCGGTAGGGATCAGATAATTTCCTTTCTTCTTCACCCCCGGACCGGAAATGGTGATGACCCGCTCCTGAATTCCTTGTCCATGAGGTAGCAATCTTCCGATCTCGGCAGTGGTGGCCACATTTACTACCACCGCGTGGACATCAATTGGTAACCCTCCGGATGGCACTTCTTTGCCAAGCAAAGAGGTGATGAGCATTTTCTCGGCGCCTTGAGGATACTTTACCGGAACGACTTTCACCGTGACAGCCATTCCTGAAGGAATTTTCTTGGTCAGGTGATCCGCCGCATCTTGTTTGTTTGCTTCAATTCCGATGATGACTTCTTTGGCTCCGGTCGCTTTCAACAAATACCGAATGCCCATGAAGATATCATCCGCTTGCTCTAGCATGACGCGATGGTCTGTGGTCAGATAAGGCTCACATTCGATTCCATTGATGATCAGAAATTCACAGGACTTTCCGTCAGGGATTTTGAGTTTCACATGCGTGGGAAAAGCAGCTCCCCCCAACCCGACAATTCCCGCATCCTGAATTCCTTTGAGGATTTGTTCCGGACTTGCTTCGAGGCTGACGGGAGATCCTTCCAATACTTCCTGGCCTGAAGAAGGAAATGGCTCGAGGTAAATTCCCTCGGTCATTTGTCCCGAAATAACCGGCACTTTGGAGATTTTTCGGATGGTTCCGGAAACCGGGGAATGCATCGGCACAGACATATACCCATCGGCAACAGCCAGGAGTTGGCCTCTCGCCACTTCCTGACCTTCCCTCACGATGATTTTGGAGGGCGCACCAATGTGCTGCTGCGTCGGCAGTATAATCAGAGGTGCAAATGAAAACTGTCGGATCGGCAGCTTATTTGTCTCCTCCTTGTTCTCCGGCGGATGTACCCCGTGTTTGAAAGAATCTTTCATGAAGTCCGGTTCTCTTTATCAATTGAATTTTTCAGCTCTTTTGATCCATTTCTCGAGGTCCGGGATATTCTTGTCTGCCGGCAAACCAGGGTGAATGACCCCCGCAGTGCATTTTTCGGCAGCTTTGACCAGATCTGTATAAGGCCCTCCATCCGGATTCTTGATAAAGGCTTTTTTATCGGTGTTGTAGGCGAAAATCTTTGAATTCAGCTTCGTACACTCATCGCAGGAGGTACATTGCTCAGTTTCCAACCAAGGAGCCATGTAATCCGAACTCACTGCAACAGCAGTCGGCTTTGCTTCACCATTTGAGTTTGATTTGGGTGCTTCCATCGCAAGATCCAGGATTCCAGCACCGTCGTCGCCAGCCATCTTCATCAATCCTCTTGCAATTCGGCCGATCACGTCAGCTCTCACTTTGCTTTCCACATCTTCGATCGGAGATTCTTTTTCGGGAGTAACTCCTGCAATTGCCTTGAGCATGATCCAGAAATCGCGGCGTTCCTCGCAGGATTCAACCATCGTTTTGGAGATCAGCACACGGCTGAGGAAATCTTTCTTATCCAGTGCCCAGATGAATGGGAATTTACCTTCTCTTGCCTCCAAATCCATTTCAAGGAATTCGGAAAGCACGATCATGTTTTCATTCCAGGTATCTCGTGGGGCTTTGCGGAAATGCTTTCTGAATCTGGCTTCGGTGATGGCAAAATCTGCGAAAGTCATAGCGACTTCCATTGATTTTGGACGGCCGCTTTCCATGTATTTCAACTCGTAAGTAGGCCAAAGCTGATCCATGGCAGGGTTTCCCTCCAGGTTAAATGCCTCCTTGGGAGTTTTGCCATTATCAGGATTGTATCTGAAAATCGGATAGGCTCTGGATTCCATCGCAAGCTTGGCCTGATGTGCTCCCATATCATCCGCAACTCCATGCTCCGGCTGACAGGTAGTGTACAGGTTGAAAAGTGCAGGTCGCTTGGTCAAAAGACCCTCAATGAAACCTTCGATCATCTGACTGGTATTTGCCAGTGTACCCTGAAGCACGTAGGTATTTCTATGCGCCATTGCGATCAGGCCAATTTCTTTTCTCGGTTCAGGTTTGCCTTTCCATACTTTCCCGAATTGGGCCATATCAGAAACCTGTCCGATAAATCCTGAGGTACAGGCTTGTCCTCCGGTATTGGAGTAAACCTGCGTATCAACCACGATGACTTTGATCGGTTTGCCGGAAGCCATCATTCGGGAGAGATTTTGGAATCCGATGTCATACATCGCTCCGTCTCCTCCAAGTGCTACCACCGGTGGACATAATTTCCATTCTTCATCGGTGAACTGTCCCCAGTTGAAGTAGGTAAAGAAGTCTTTTTGATCTTTTGAATTGTAGTTTCCGCTCATTTCCATTTCGGCTTTGCGGATCAATCTGAAGCCATCTGCCATTTTGGACATGTGACCTTCGAAGAGTCCCATCGCCATGGAAGTACTGTCCTGGAACAAGTGATTTGCCCAAGGGAAAGGATACGGATTGTATGGATAGGTGCTGCCCCATACTGAAGTACAACCGGTGGAATTACTCATTCCCATATTGGATCGGCCATTTCCGGTAGTTCCGTCCGTATATTTCCAATGAAGCTTTTTCAATCCGGCAAGTACTTGAGTGGTCTCAGTCAGCCATTCCTGATCGATTGGTTCGGTTCCTTTTTCAGATTCCATTTTACTGGCAATTCCCGAAATGGTCAGGTCACCGCCATGAGTTTCTGAGATGATTTTTGACATCAGGTCCGTATCCATCAGATTCATGGATTTCATCAACTTCAACTGGATATGTTTCTCCAGTTTGTCAACAAGACCCTGCAGGTATTCGACATGCTTTTCAACCCGGGGAAGCATCAATGATTCGACGGTTGCCATGAACAGGTGAACGACTGATTTTTCGGAGCATCCGAGACAGGCGCCATCTCCGCTTGCAAAACTCTGGTAAGCGTTTTTGTCCAAAAGGATCGTTTCCAGCGGACCGATTCGTTCTTCCAGATTATCTATTCTGTTGAATTTTTTAGGGGTATTTGGCAGATCGCTCCATACGCTCCATTCTTCTCTGAGTTTGGCGACAGAGTCTTCTGTCTGCTTCACCACTCTGAGCGCATCGTCTTCGCAGACTTTCACGCATTCACTGCAGCCCTTACAAGTATTTGGGTTGATCGTGATGCTGAACAAGCCTCCGCTATTGGGTTGCTTTTTCTCATGAACATCGTAGTAGGGTCGGGTGAGGGCAAACTGGAAATCTCCCAATTCTTCCCTGAACCAGCCTAGCTCAACCGAAAGTGGTGAACCCTTTTGCTCTTGATCCAATACCTGATCAAGTGCTTCATTGATCATATTATTGACTGTGATTCCCTGGTGAGGCGCGTTGAAAAGTGCCCGAACTTTTGGCTCTAATTGCTTGATCGTTTTGGGAAGGAATTCAACGGTTTCATGATTTCGTTTGACCCGCTTCAAAATAGTTTCAAAGACGTCGGACAATTCACTGACCAATCCCGGGATAGCAGTATCCGGGCAAATGGTGTAGCATTTTCCGCAGGCAGTACAATTATCAGCGATCCATTCAGGATGCTCAAAACGGATGCCTGTCATATCTCTGAAAACCGAAGTAGCTGCAGGCATCACGCTCAACCCTATAAACGGATCCGTGATGTTATCATTTCCCCTTCCGCTTTGGTAGAAACTTCCTGTTTGCTCCCAGAATCGATGGATATCGCTTAGGTTGGATTCGCTTTTGGGGATGTCTTTGAGCATGGTCGGGATGGCCGCAACCAACTGGCCATTGTTTTTCTCGGCTTGCGCCCCGAGCACCTTGTTTTTGATTTCATACACTTCGCTGAAGCCACGCTTCACCACCCGCATATTGTCATCGACTACCCGCTGTCCTTTTCCTCCAAACTTATGCTGCAACTGTTCCTCAATTGCTTTGATCAATTCGAGGTCGGTCAGCCCCGCTTTCTTCATAAGTGGTGATGAGGCAAAAAATGCCCCTTGGAAAGCGATGCCCTGCATTCTGAGTTGAAGTTCGGGATCGGTGGCTTCCTCACGGGCGATTTTGAATCCATCTACAAAGTAAATATGGATGTCGCTTTCGATGATGACTTTCTGATAGTGCTTGGGAATATCTGCCCAGACTTCATCTGCGGTTTTCCGCTCGCTTTGGATGATAAAGACACCTCCGTTTTTCAAACCTGCCAACGCATTGGTATGCTTAAATACATTGGGATCAGGGGACAATACCACATCCACGAAATAATACTCGCAATTGATGGTAATCGGTTCGGGAGCCGCAGCCAGATAGTAAGTAGTTGGCTGGCCTTTTTTCTCCGAACCATATTTTGGATTTGCCTTAATATCGTATCCGAGCAAGTCAAAAAGTGTCATTGCCAGGTTTTTACCGGTGGTGATTGCGCCCCATCCGCCGACAGAGTGGAATCTCACGGTGATGGCATCCTTTGGCATCAGGTTGGGATTTTCAGATCCGTGAACCGCCAGGTCTTTCACATTTGGGTAAGAAGCCTCGATAGTTTCCTGATGGGCTCTTTGCTTGGGAGTGAATGGATTTTCCCGGATGAAATCAATCGATAAGTAGAATCTTTTCTTGTGTTTGCCTTGAGGCAACATGTTTTCCACAGCTCCAATAATTCCTTCCGGCTGAAGGTCGCGGCTTCCCATTCCGAAGGAACCGGTAAATAAAGCCGGCATTTCGCTTGCGGTATAAGACGGTAATTCTGGATAAGGAAGGTTGGTTTTATTGTTGCCGTTTTCGATGCATTTGGTGATCACTGAACGCACTTCCCGCATGATGGGAGAATCTTCCGATAGCGGCTGATCGAGTCTTTCCAGGATAGTGACTCCTTTTTTTCCTTTCAGAATTCGGCCCAGATAATCCGCCGGAAAAGGTCGGAACATCACCAAATCCACCACTCCGACTTTCAATCCTCTTGTCTTTCGCAGGTAATCCACCACTGCCTCAGCGCTCGATACCACACTACCCTGTCCGAGGATCAGGTAGTCGGCATCTTCTGCTTTGTAGGTCATGACCCGTTGATACCTTCTGCCGGTGAGCTGATAATATTCCTCAAAAGCCTGATCTGTGAGTTCCCGGATATGATCAAAAAAGAAAGGTCGCTGAGCAGCAACACTCTGCATATAGGAATCCTGATTTTGGACGATACCCGCCATCATCGGATTATCCACATCCCAAACTTCAGGTATCCGTCGACGCGTATCGCCGTAGATCATACGCTGGGAAGGAGTCGGTGTATCGATGATGTCATCCGGCCGACCCAGAAATTCCTTGATTAATTCCCGCTCCGGAAGCATGAGGGATTCGATCAGGTGCGTGGTCAAAAATCCATCCTGAGCGATTATACCCGGGTTCAGGGCAAGCTCAGCGATTTTGTGCGAGATGATGTTTAGGTCAGCTACGTGCTGAGCCTTTTTGGCAAAAAGCTGAAAGAATCCCGTGTCGTCAATGGCGTGGTAATCGTCATGACCAGCATGGACGTTGAGGGTGGATTTTGTCATGGCGCGGGCGCCAATGTTAAGCACATAAGTCAATCGCTTTCCCACGGCAGCATAAAGGGACTCGTGCATGTAAGCAATGCCCTGGCCTGAGGAAAAATTGGCGGAACGCAATCCCGTCATCGAAAGCCCGGCAGTAACTGCGGCCGCGGCGTGTTCGCCTTCCGGCTCAATGAAAATCAATGGCCTGTCAGAGATATTCAGATGGCCATTTGCCGCTTCTTCCGCCCAATATTCACCCATTTGTGTAGACGGCGTGATCGGATAAGCACCGGCAGCATCTGAAGATTCCCGTTCACACATAATGGCTACGGTGTTTCCATCCATTGCCACCCTGGTACCAGGGTATTTGAAAGTATTTTTGGTATTGTCCATGACAGTTATTGAGTTTGTCAAATTTTCAAGAGTAAAAAATAGGGAGCGAATGCTCAGAAAAAAGGGAGTTCAGTGGAGGCAGGATTGAGCTTAAACTCTCAGTTAGGAATTGAGCTGAGAGGAAAATTGCCCATCAGTTTGCTACAAGATGATTTTTGGTTAGTTCGGCCAGGTGGATAAATTCATTTGCTGTATTTTTATTCATCCACAAATCCTGCGGATCCCCGGCACGAGTCAAAAGATTAAGGTCCAGTTTTTTAAAATCGGGATCAATGGTTCTGCATTGACCCAACAGGTCGTTGATGGAGGTAGAATTAGAGATTCGAACTCCATTTTTCACTAAAAAACCGGCTAAGTACTTTTCAATTGCTTTGTAGGCATGCTTGCATACCATGTAATGGACGACGTCTTCATCCGGACGACAGAGTTCTTCTTTGGCTTTATAGAGCAAGACATCGGCTTCTGACAGGATGGATTGGGGATCAAGAACAGTCATGACTGAAAATTTAGAGTTGGAAAAAGGATCATTCTAAGCATTGAAATTATTCACATAACCTCTTATTTATTATGACTATTATCACTTCAAACCATGATTAACATCAAAGCCAGAATGGCCTGTTTTTTTTGTTTTCAGAGGGGTGGAATTGTGTAAAAAAATGACTGTAAGTACTCCGAATTTTCTCGCGAATGACTTGGGACTTTCCAGTACTTATGGTAATTCCGGGAGTTCCCGGAAGATTTATTTACTTCTACTTGGGTAAGTGGGGAACCAGAAGAATGTCTGTAACATTTAATTTTAAACATGGATCAACTCTGAAAAAAGGGTGAATTTATCCCGCCTTTCTTCGGAAAAACCCCTCTTCCTGCCTAAGTTGGGCTCCCAAATGCCTCCCATGCTCAATCGATTTCAAACCCTGATTTTCTTCTCTTTTATGTGCCTGATTTTTCAGGAATCGTTTGCTCAAGATCCTTCCAGAAAAGCTGTTTTCATTATTTTGGATGGGATTCCTGCTGACGTGTTGGAGCGGGTGAACACACCAAATCTGGATAAAATAGCTGCCATAGGCGGGTATTCCCGGGGATTTACCGGAGGAAAAAAAGGTGGCTATTCCGAAACCCCCACCATCTCCGCAGTTGGATATAATAGTCTGCTTACCGGCACCTGGGCCAATAAACATAATGTCTGGGGAAATGGGATCGAGGAACCGAATTACAAATACTGGACGATTTTCAGGTTTTTGAAAGAGGCAAGACCTGAAGCAAAAACGGCGATATTCTCAACCTGGCTGGACAATCGAACCAAGCTGATTGGGGAAGGGTTGGCGGAAACCGGTCGTCTGAAACTTGACTATCATTTCGATGGATTTGAACTGGATACGTTGAGTTACCCACACGACGAGGACAAGCGATACATTCTCACTATTGACCATCTGGTTTCTTATGAAGCTGCGCATTATTTGAAAACTTCCGGCCCGGATCTTAGCTGGGTTTATCTCGAATACACAGATGACATCGCGCATCGGTTTGGGGATGGTCCGGAGATGGATCGGGCGGTGCAGATCGCCGATGAGCAAGTCGGGAGGATTTGGGAAGCGATTGATTTCCGGAGGAAAAATCTGAAAGAAGACTGGTTGATATTCATCACGACGGATCATGGACGCACGATTGAAGACGGCAAAGATCACGGCGGTCAATCCGATCGTGAGCGCGAAATCTGGATGGTAACCAATGCCGAAAATCTGAATTCCTATTTCAAAAACGGAGAGCCTGCGATGGTGGATATCATGCCTACAATCGCCCGATTCATGAATCTGGAAAGTCCGCAGGAACAAGCAAAGGAACTTGACGGAGTTCCATTGATCGGACCGATTTCAATAACTCAGGCGGATTTGAAAGAAACTGAAACTGAAATCATCCTGAGTTGGAAGCCGATGGAAGCTCAGGGAAAAGTGGAGATCTGGATAAGTAAAGAGAATAATTTCAAAACATCCGGTCAACCCGATTCCTATGTTTTGCTAGGTCAGTCCGAAGTTTCTTCAGGAGAATATCGAATCCAAAAAAATGAGGTTGCCGGCGATTGGGCAAAGTTCGTGCTGAAAGGGCAACACAATATGCTGAACCTTTGGAAAGTGAAGGAATGAGGATTAGCTACACTTTGCAAGTTTTATTGAGTGATCTATGTAATTTAAACTTTATTAATTATCCCGATCATTTTAACCTGAAGTCCATGAGGAAGCCCATTCTGATCTTATTTTTTGGTGTTATTACCTGCCTGAGTTCATTTGCACAGCTCTCCCAACAAGCAAGGGACAGCATCAACAGACTCAGCTCTGAAGATCATCAATTGATGATGACACGATTGGGAATTACCTCGCTTCGGCCTGGACCTTCAGGAAATCCAACTGCTGCCAACGCTGCCAATTCGGACGAAAGTAAAGCTTCTCCTTATACCAGTCTGCCCGATCCGCTTATTTTTGAGGATGGCTCACCCGTGAAAAAGGCTCAGGATTGGGAAAAGCGAAAAGTAGAAATCGCCGGACTTTTTGATGAGGAAATCTACGGTCACCTTCCCAAAAACATTCCCGGGGTTACCTGGAAAATCATTCAAGAGCGCGATAGCCTGATTGGAGATTTTCCTGTCAAAGTCAAATCGCTAAAAGGATTGGTTGATAATTCCGAATTTCTGGCAATTGAAGTTGCGATCGACCTCACGGTTACTACTCCCGCAGCTTCTGCCAAACCTGTTCCGTTGGTTTTAGAATTCGGATGGAATTTTCCGGCAGGTATCCAGCGCCCCGCGCAAGTCGGACCTTCCTGGCAAGAGCAATTGTTGGCTCAGGGCTGGGGATATGCTATTATAATCCCTACAAGTTTTCAGGCAGATAATGGTGCGGGACTTCGATCAGGAATCATCGGTTTGGTCAACAAAGGCGAACCGAGAAAATTAAATGATTGGGGAACGCTTAGAGCTTGGGCCTGGGGAGCGAGCAGAGCAATGGATTACCTGGAAACTGATCAGAATGTGGACAGCAAACGGGTAGTTATAGAAGGACTCAGCCGATACGGAAAAGCAGCCCTTGTTGCGATGGTCGATGAACAAAGATTTGCGATGGGATTAATAGGTTCGTCCGGGGCTGGCGGAGCAAAAATTTATAGGAGAGTCTTTGGGGAACAGGTGGAAAATCTGGCTTCATCCGGAGAATATCACTGGTTTACTCCGAATTTCATCAAGTATGCGGGACCTTTGACCCCAACTGATTTGCCGGTGGATGCACATGAAATGATAGCCCTTTGTGCACCAAGACCTGTTTTTATCAGTGTGGGTTCGCCTGAAGTGGAAGGAAACTGGATTGATGCCGAGGGAATGTTTGTGGCAGGAGTCCATGCAAGTCCGGTGTATGAGTTGCTGGGGAAAACAGGCCTTCCAACAGATGAATTTCCTCCCATCATGACCAACCTAGATTCCGGAGATATCGCTTTTCGTCAGCATGAAGGAGGTCATACAGTCGGTCCAAACTGGCCTTATTTTATTGAATGGGCGAAAAAATATTTTGAGAAGGGGCTGTGAAGTTCTGATTGAAGAATAGAAATTTTCATCATTTGATCCGGAGAAACGCATCAAATCCCATAAAATCCCCAACGGAAACTCATTCGCCAAGGATAAGGTCATCTGTATCCTTTCGAATAAACCGTTCGATTTGTGGTCGTCACCCCACCCAATACTCCCTCTCTCCAGGTTTCAACAATCAATTTGGGTTCCCAGGGTGCACCGGTTGGTTCTTCCAACCATAATGTTTGGGTCATTTTGCTTTGATTCCATTCTCCATTTTTTGAGTTTTGGTAAGCGAATAGGGTAGTGATTATCATTTTGTTTTCCTGCCATTTGGTACTTGAAACCTGGGGTTTTTCTGTACGCCCCATATTTATCGTATTTTCAGTTACGGATCCATCCAGTGCATATCGGTAAGTTGTTAAAGGCTGGATTTCTCTCGGAATGAAGACGACCCTTTCTATTTCCAAATAATCGGGTCGGTGTAAAATGGAAATTTTCTCCCCCCAACCACTGCCTAGCGAGGCTACTTTTGGCTTTTCCCCACGATTGATAACGGACACCGTATTTAAGTCAGTGGTCGACCAACTTCCTGAAAAATCGGGATTAGCCAATGAAACAGAGCGACTTTCGAAAGCTGCCCGATCGGTTCGCGTGTAAGTTGGAATAAGACTACCGGAGCCTACAGCAGGAGGAAAGTATGGGTCAGCTGCATTGGCGCTGGCAGCAACTCTGGGATATTGAATCAGTGATTTTTCATACTCATGTACGATCGAATCCATGATCCCAATTACCCAAGGGTAAAAATCTTTCACGTCAATTTCTTCCTGAGGATCCACACCAAGATCAAATAGTCTTACCAGGTTGTCAGGTTCAGGATCGGGTATTTCTGTTTTAAAGTTGTACCACAATTTCCAATTGTGCCATTTGACAGCCATCATACCGCCATTTCGGTTCATGATCAGGGTACTCTCACGGTTCGACGTTTTTTGAGTTCCAGCTAGAAATGGCAGCTGATTTACACCATCTATTATCCGGTCTTCCTTCAAAGTGCTTGGCACTTCGGCAGCGGCTGAGAGGGTAGCAAATAAATCGACTTCGTGTACAATTTCATTTGAAACCTGTCCTCCCTGAATACGCCCAGGCCAGCGCATGACAAATGGGGTACGAACTCCACCTTCCATGGCAGAATTATAATAACCACGCCAAGGGCCGGAGGATCCTCTCCAGGGACGTCTCATTTCTGCACCATTGTCTGAGCACCAAATCACAATTGTATTATCTTCTATGCCCAACCTCTTCAGTTCCGATAATATCAAACCAACATTATAATCAACATCAGCCATTGAATCTCCCATATCTCCTGCCCCGGTGGTGCCTGATTTGTCCGGATGAGGCAAAGCTGGAAAATGAAGTTGGGTCATTGGGTAGTACAAAAAGAATGGCGTTCCTTTTTCTGCATTCTTTCGGATAAAATTAACCCCTCTTTCAGCTGCCTCCCGGTCTATCGTACGTCTGGCCTCCAAATCAAAAGGCTTTATCTTCTTTGAAGATTGTCCAGCAACACCCTCCCATACATAGGGCACATCCTGGGTTTTCGGAAAACCTTTCATAGAAGTAAATTGAGAAAAATGGCTGGTGGCTGGGATTCCATACCATTCGTCAAATCCTTGATTGGTAGGCTCGCGTTTGCCTAGCCATTGGTCTCCGCCAAGATCCCATTTACCAAAAAGAGCCGTTGCGTAGCCTACAGATTTGAGGTTCTCTGCAAGGGTGATTTCCCATAAAGTAGTTCCTGCATAATAATCATCTCCGGCACGTGCTGCATAGCGACCTGTGAGTATCGCAATCCTGGAAGGAGTACATGAATACTCCACATTGAAGTTGGTCAATCGAATGCCTTCTTTGCCCAAATTATCGATATTAGGAGTCGGTACTCCGCGAACACCGCCGTAAGAATTCACTTCACCCACCCCTATGTTGTCCGGAAATATCAACACAATATTTGGTCGGGTTTGGGAATAGGCAGGGAGAAAAACACTCCATACTAAACCGA
>VFKK01000117.1 GCA_009885605.1 Cyclobacteriaceae bacterium
TATAATTTCTTTATGAATAATTTAAGCAAAAATTAAAATTAAACAATCATAATTAATTGAAAATGAGATTTTTAATTCGTTATTCCATTACCTTTTCAGTGTTTAGACTGATCATAAATTGCCTTGATTCAAGAAAGAATCCACATAAAAATCATCTTAGAAAATCTCAAACCCCAAAAGACAGGGAATTAACTTTCCGGAAACATCTGCCCAGAAATCTTATTTTTGAGGAATTTGCAAGAAGTTGATCCTGATGCTGCTTGATCACATTGCAAAAACTCTTTTTCTTTTCCGGGATCCTTTCCCTAATTTCTCGTCTCAATTACCACCTCCAATGAAAAGATATTTCTTCCTGCCTTTCCTTTTTCTAAGTATTCAGGTTTTTTCCCAAACTCCCGATCGGGCCAAATTACAGCAACTCACCGAGAAGCAATGGCAACCAGCCCTACGCATGCTAAATGAGATCGTCAGCATCCCGAATGACGCCCACTTTCCGGAGCAAATTCAAAAAAACCTGGACTGGTGCGAGCAGGTATTTGCGGCAAGAGGCTGGAACAGTGAATTGCTCGAAACCGGAGGAATTCCTCTGATGCTTGTGGAGAAAAAACAAACGGGAGCAACCAAAACCGCACTTTTCTATTTCCACGTGGATGGCCAAGCGGTTGACATCAGCAAATGGAATCAGCCGGATGCGTACGTACCGGTGTTAAAAGCTCAAAATTCCGCAGGGGAATGGGAAGAGATCCAGATGGAAAAACTGCAGACGGAATATAATCCGGATTGGCGAATATATGCACGCTCAAGCTCTGACGACAAAGGCCCGATTGCGATGTTCCTTTCTGCCTTTGATGCATTGACCGAAGCCGGATTGGCACCAAATTATAATGTAAAAGTGATTCTGGATTTTGAAGAGGAATTGGGTTCGCCGCTTCTTCCGCAAGCAGTAGTCCGTCACAAGGCAAAACTTACAGCGGATCTGATGCTGATCATGGACGGGCCACGCCATACGAGCAACGAACCGACATTGAGCTACGGAGCAAGGGGGATTTCTGATATGGTTTTGACCACCTACGGTCCAAAACTTCCGCAGCATAGCGGCCATTATGGCAACTATTCGCCAAACCCGGCTTTGTTGCTTTCACAGCTTTTGGCTTCTATGAAAGATGAAAACGGAAGAGTGGTCATTCCCGGATATTATGATGGAATCGTATTTACCGATGCGGAAAAGGCAATTTTTGCAAAAGTTCCGGATAATGAATCAGCCGTTCAAAAGCGGTTGGGAATCTCAAGAACTGATCAGGTCGGCATGAGTTATCAGGAGAGTATCAATTACCCTTCGCTAAATATCAGGGGTTTGTCTTCCGGATATGTGGGGAGCCAGTCCACCACGATCATTCCAGCTATTGCAATCGCCGAACTCGACATAAGATTGGTGCCTGAATCAGACCCGAATCGCCTTTTTGGATTGATTGAAAATCATATTAAGGACCAGGGATTTCATGTCGTGGAAAAAGATCCGACTGATGCCGAGCGGATGCAATATCCAAAAATCGTGAAGATGGAAAAGTCAATTTCCTATCAGGCTTTCCGCACACCGATGAATTCAGAATCGGGAGCATGGTTGAGATCCGCGATGAACAGAGCATTTGGGAAAGATCCGGTTCAGATTCGTATCTCCGGAGGTTCCATTCCGATTTCGCCATTTGTGGATGCATTAGGTATTCCGGCAGTGACTATTCCGACAGTAAACGCAGACAACAATCAGCATAGTCCCAATGAAAACCTCCGATTGGGAAATTATAAAGAAGGAATTCTTACGATCATGAGTGTGTTGACTCAGCCTTTGAAATAGTTGGCGGTTATCGGTTGTCGGGTGTCAGTTTGATGACATATCGATCCGCCGCGGCGGAAAGAGAGATCTCATTCGATTAAAAAAGTAAGTTTTCAGTTATAGTTGTCGGTTTGTGAATGGGGAGTATCGGTCGTCCTTTCTGCTATGACTACTGATACTGAACACTGTGACTGTACACTGAAACTGTGACTGAAGACTGCGACTATGACTGAAGACTGCGACTGATAACCGATAACCCACATCTGGCAACCGAAAACTTCTCACATTTTCTTAAAACTGTACAAATACGGAGCCTTGTGTGAGCCTCCGGAAAAGAGCTTTTCGTGGCGCTCCAAAATATCCAGACTTAGAATTTTTCGTTGAAAATTAGCCCTGTTGAGTTCTTCGCCAAGGATCGCTTCGTAGACTTGTTGCAAATCTTTCATGGTGAAAAGCTCCGGCAATAAGTTCACGCTTAGGAGTTTTTGATCCAAGTGAGTCCGGAGATGATTCAGCGCTTTTTGCACAATGAAATTGTGATCCAAAATTAATTCCGGAAGTTGATCTACTTCATACCAGCCTATGGAATCCGAAAGCTTATCCGGTTTCGGTTCCACTTCCTCATAATTAATCAGAGCATAATACCCTACTGAGATAAACCGCTTAAAAAGCCAATGATCCTTTTCTTCAAACCCGTGAGGCTCCATGATTTTCATCATGACTTCGGGTTTGAACCGCTCCATGGAACCAAACGTGAAAAACTGTTCCAAATACACTTCATCCAGTCCTGTTCGGTCCCTTAGTCCTCGCTGCACTGCATTGTCGAGAGAATCATTTATTCCGACAAATCCGCCAGGAAGGGCAAACCAACCTGTGTTATGGTATTCCATCAACAGGATTTTCAGCTTTTCCCCCGAAAAACCAAAGACCACCGAATCATATGCGATGTGAGGTAAAAAGTAAGAAGGATCGAGAGTCGGCATGAAGGAAAGTCTAATTGTAGGTAAATAAGTTGGAATATCTACTATAAGCAATTACTATTGATTCATATCGATACAATCCGTCTCAACCCATGAAATTCGCTCTTTCAATATTCCTGCTTATTATGATTTCTTCAGTGCTTTTACCTATGCAAATTAAGGCTCAGGGGAATAACACGTTTGCCGTTCAAACAAAAATCAAAAACGGAGTTATCGAAGGAACCTACGATACCAAAACCGGAATCCAGACTTTTCTCGGAATCCCTTTTGCAAAACCTCCGGTAGGAGATCTGAGATGGAAAGCTCCTCAACCTGCAGAGAATTGGACGGGAGTGAAACAAACCAAGAAATTTGGTCCGCGGGCCATGCAAGCCCCGATTTTCGGAGATATGGATTTTAAATCAGACGGAATCAGTGAAGATTGCCTTTATCTGAATGTGTGGTCACCGGCCAAAAGAGGCACGAAAGATCTCCCGGTTCTGGTGTATTTCTATGGTGGGGGATTTTCCGCAGGAGACGGTTCTGAGCCAAGATACAACGGTGAAGCAATGTCCAAAAAGGGAATTGTGGTCGTGACGGTCAATTATAGATTGGGGCTGTTTGGCTTTTTGGCCCATCCTGACCTGACAGCGGAAACAGCCTATAAAGGTTCGGGAAATTATGGTCTGATGGATCAAGCGGCTTCTTTACAATGGGTAAAAGACAACATCGCTTCCTTCGGAGGCGATCCTTCCAAAGTGACTATCGCCGGAGAGTCCGCAGGTTCGATTTCGGTCAGCTATCAGATGGCATCTCCTTTATCCAAGAACTTGATCGCCGGAGCGATTGGCGAGTCAGGTGCCGGTATCAATCCAACCTTGGCACCCTCTCTCCTGCCTGAAGCTGAAAAAATAGGAGTTGAATTTGTCACCAAAGCTGGCTACAAAAGCATCAAAGAAATGAGGGCACTTTCTTCTCTTGAATTGTATGAGATCTTTTTGGAATCGAAGAGATTCGGTTTCCCGGTAACACTGGATAATCATTTCCTGCCAAAAACTTTACCCGAGATTTTCGAAGCAAAAGAACAAGCGATGGTTCCGCTTTTGGCTGGCTGGAATTCTGCAGAATCCGGAGGAAATGGTTTCATGCAAGGAAAAGGTTTCACCCCGGAAGCTTTCATCGCACGAGTGAAAGAAGTTTATCCAAACGACTACGAAGAAGTATTAAAACTCCATCCGCATGCCGAAGCAAAGCAAGTGGAGCGCGCTGCGACAGATTTGGCTTCAGATCGATTCATCTCTTACAGTACATGGAAATGGCTGGACCTGCACGCCAAAAACTCAGACCAGCCGGTTTACAGATATCTGTATAGCAAACTCCGTCCACCGCTTAGAGATCAGAATCTGACTACCGGTCTTGCCGGAGGAACGATGCCTGCTACAGGACCAAAAGCACCCGAGCCAATCGGTGCTCCGCATGCATGCGAGATTGAATATGCAATGGGAAATCTCCACCTGGTGAATGCTTTCGTATGGACTTCAGAGGATTACAAAGTGTCCCAAACGATGATGAATTACTTTGCAAACTTCATCAAAACAGGTGATCCAAATGGAGACGGCCTGCCAGCATGGAAAAAAGTAATTGGATCAGAAATAAATCCTTCGTTAATTAATATCGATATAGAAACAAAGGCAGAAACAGGAAATGATGCCAGATATATTTTCCATGACAAATCGTTTGGAAACAGAAAGTAAACTTGCCGAATAAACTTAACTATTGAAAGGAGACCGAAAGGCCTCCTTTCTTGATTTAAAGAAGTTTTGAAAAGTTAATACACTCAAACCTTCCTCCCGGCAATTACCATTTTGACTGTCCCATAATCAAATTTCCCCTCAAAATGCTCCCGCAAGGAAGCCATGTCTTTGAACTTGTCGAGTTGGGAATTGATCTCCAAAATCACAGTCTGTGGCAAACAGTCCTCCAACTCAATCCTGCCAAGTTCTATTCCTTTGGCCAAATGGCTTTTGATGGTAGACTCCGCCAGAATTCTTTCCTTTGCGATTTCTTCGATGCTTTTTCCGGCTTTATGCAATTCAAAAGTAACCTCATGGGTATCGCCCTTTTTACGTTTTGGTTTCGCAGAACTGGCTTTCTTCCTTCCGGTTTTGGATTTGATTTCTTTGATTTTCTCAGACGCCTTTTCCTTGGCAATTTCCAAAAACTGCAGTCTTAACGATTTCACCTGCAGCTCCAGATCGTCCATTTTACCGGGGACATCCCCTTTGAGAATTGCTTGAATCAACCGCCCCACTTTGGATATTTCAAGATATTTTTTCAAAATCCCCTCTTCTATTCCGTCGAGGCCTTCGAGGTACTTTTTAGTTTGGGAAAACTGCTCCACCATTCCCCGATGAACGATTATTCTTTTTAGTGTTTTGGACAAAAGTTCACGGTAATACTGACCTCCTTTTTCAAGGCGCTCCATGAGTTTATCTTCCTGCTGTGTCTGCAAAAGTTGAAACAACTGCCTAGCAAACCGTTGAGTGTTTTCTTTCTCTTCGGCTAAAAGCTGGAAAACTTCCGGAATCGCCACCAGCATTTCAGGATCTTCAAATTCCAGACTGCTTTCCTGATTTTTTTGAAAATACTCCAAGTCCTGCAGGATCCCTTTGAAGTCAAAGGACCTGTTCAGCAATTGTCCCAAATACTGATTTTGATGCTGATGAAGAAGGTCCTCGAGACGAGATTGATTTTTTACTCCCTGCGAAAAATTCACGACTTGATTGTCCGAAAAGATTAAATCTGATTGGATTCTGCTGCGTAAAATCAACCCGTCCAGACTTCTTAATCTGGAAAGAGCCACGTAAACCTGACCGGGCGCGAATGCCTGTCCGACGTCAATCACTGCCCGATCAAATGTCAATCCCTGACTTTTATGCACCGTCACCGCCCAGGCTAATTTGACCGGATAGTGAGAAAATGTCCCGATCACTTCCTCATCCAATTCCTTTGTTTGGGGATTAATAATGTATTTTTTATTTTCCCAAAGCTCCTTTCGCAGGTTATATTCCTGCTCCGAGCCCTCAAGTTTGACTGTGATTTCTTCCTTTTTCAAGGAGATGACGGTCGCAAGTTTTCCGTTGAAATATTGGGCATACCCGGAACTGTCGTTTTTGACAAACATAATCTGAGCTCCTTCCCGGAGTTCGAGTCTTCGGGGAAGCGGGAAAAGCGATTCAGGAAAATCATCCGTAACCTCGGCATCGTAATAAAAAGAAGTTTCCTCCAAAGCATGAAGTTCCTTCTGATTCAATTCATCTGCTTTCTTGTTGTGCGTGGTGATGGTGATGCAGGCAGGAAGCTCCTTTACTTCTTCAGCCGTTTTGAAATGTTTGTTGAGAAGCCGAATATCCTCAGGAGTAATCTGATTGTCCCGAAGATGATTCAGCACATCAATGAATTCCTGGTCCTGCTGGCGAAAAATCTTATCCAGTTCGAGATATACCATCCCTGAGTTTTGCAAAGCCTTTGCTTCGAAGAAATGCATGCTCGGGTAAAACCGATTCAGAATCTGCCATTCCTGCTCGCGGACGATCGGGGGAAGCTGGTACAAATCTCCGATCATCAGAACCTGAACGCCTCCAAACGGATCGTTGAAATTTCCTTTTACACTCCTCATCCGGTAATCAATCGCATCGAGGATATCTGCACGAAGCATACTTACCTCATCTATCACAAGCAAATCAATGGATCGAAGCACACTTTTCCGGAGTTGATTGAGCGGGTGTTTACGCGCCAAAGTATGCTGGGTGAAAAACCCAAACTGATCAGTGAAATTCCCTTCCGGCTCGCGAACCGGGAGAAAACTTCCCATCGGAAGCAGAAACTGAGAATGGATCGTCACTCCTTTCGCATGCAAAGCTGCAATGCCTGTCGGTGCCAGGATGACATGTCTCTTGTGCGTTTGATTGACCAGACTTCGAAGAAAAGTTGTTTTGCCTGTTCCGGCTTTTCCAGTCAAAAAAATGGGAGCACCTGTATTATTTACAAACTTTGCCGCCAGCTCCAGCTTGTCGGTCGATTCAATATCCATTCAACTAAATTAATCTGCAATTTTAGATTTCTGCTCTTGAAACTCTATTTATTTCCACGCTTATGATAGCTCGGTCAAAAATATCAAATTTGAATTCTGAATTCTGAAATTACGAATATGTACATCCATCCGCTCAATGAATGGCAAGACGAACCCGAAATCGTCGATTTTATCAAAAGGAATGCTTTTGCAACGCTGATTTCGCAAGTGGATGGAAAACCTTGGGCGACACATTTGCCTTTTGTATTGGGGAAAAATAACGCAGGAGAGCCCGTCTTGAGCGGTCATTTGGCAAAAGCTAATCAGCAATGGAAGACAATCTCTGAAAATGCTGATGTTCTCGTGATCTTTCAGGGACCGCATGCTTACATTTCATCTTCCTGGTACAATCATGAAAACGTCCCCACCTGGAACTATCTGGCAGTTCATGTTTCCGGTAAAATTCGGTTGATCGAGGGAGAAGAATTGATGGACCATCTTAAGAGTCTGACCGATACCTATGAAGAAGGTCGGCCCAATCGGGTCCGAGTGGAAACGATGAGCGAATCCTACGTAGCCGGACAATTGAGGGCTTTGGTTGGGTTTGAAATCAAAATCGAGGAAGTGAAAGCCAGCGCCAAACTCTCTCAGAATCGGGATGATGTGAACTATCATCACATCGTCGAAAAGCTGGAAGAAAGCCAGTTTCCGCTCGATAAGGAAGTGGCCTCAGAGATGAAAAAAAGAAGACCCAAAACCTGATTGGACAAAAAAAGAGCCTCTTTCGAGGCTCTCTTAATTTTTAAGAAATTCTGAAGTTTTAGAATCCTGCTACGTTTAATCTACCGTTAGAAACTACTTTTCCATTTAAAGATGGAGTAGCAGTTGATTGATTCAGGATCGCTGCTTTAATCTGAGCAGCAGTTGCACCCGTATTGATTGAAGCGTAAAGTGCTGCTGCGCCAGATACGTGAGGCGTAGCCATTGACGTACCGTTGTAACTTGCATAACCCGATACGATGGCTCCTTTTGAACTTACCGGAACTGTAGACCAAATACCTGAGCCCGGAGCTCCGATATCAACTGTAGTTGCACCGTATTGTGAGAAACTTGATAATGCTCCGGTACTGGTAATAGAAGCAACTGCTATGATATTAGCGCTAGTGTAGCCTGAAGGATAACTGGTAGTTGCATCGTTGTCCGTTCCGCTATTTCCAGCCGCTGCGATAAATAAGATCCCAGCATCTCCTGCAGCA
>VFKK01000306.1 GCA_009885605.1 Cyclobacteriaceae bacterium
GAGCTGCAAGCTTGTCCTGAGTGAGTTCAGCAATTACTTTCTGAGCCAAATCAGGTCTTCCCACATCACCTATAAATAAGGTATCACCTGTGAAAACCGCCTCTTCTTTTCCTTCTTCATTGATGAGAAGATAGCATGAGCTCTCCATGGTGTGACCCGGAGTGTGGATCAGCTTTATTTTTATCTTTCCAAGGGTAAATACTTGGTTGTCTTCAGCGATCACTGCATCAAACCCTAATTTCATCCCGGTTGGGCCATAAACAATCTTTGCTCCGGTTTTGGCTGCCAGATCCTGGTGGCCGGAAACGAAATCAGCGTGGAAGTGTGTCTCAAATACATACTTGATTTTAGCGTTTCTTCTCTCTGCTTTTTCAATGTATGGCTGAACCTCTCTCAGTGGATCGATCACTGCAGCTTCTCCGTCTGATTCAATGTAGTATGCTCCTTGAGCAAGACATCCGGTATAGATTTGTTCGATTAACATATGGTCTTCTATTTTATGGTTTCAGTTAAATTTTTGTCAAAATTATAGAGCTAAGCTTTTTTCTAAAATGACTTTTGTCACATTCAGATCAGGCTTTTGCCAGAATATTACTTTCGATAGATTTGACAAGTTGATGGGCGGGAACTACTCCGGATTCTCTCCAAAGGATTTTTCCTTTTTGGAAAAGGATAAAAGTAGGCACGCCTCGCACTTGAAATTTGCTGGCAGCTAATGGGTTTTTGTCCACATCTACTTTTACAATTTTCACTTTCTCTCCCATCTTCTTGGCTGTTTCTTCCAGAATTGGCTGCATCATTTTGCATGGCCCGCACCAGGTTGCAAAGAAATCTACCAATATTGGTGTGTCCCCATCGATCAATTCTTGAAATGTTTTTGGTTGCTCGTTCATAGCTTCACAATTTAAATGACGGAACAAAAGTAAGGTGCTCTGGAGTTCGAAACAGTAATAATTATCACATGAGATAATGAGGGGTATGAGGACAAAACTTTTAAAAAGTGCTAAAAAGTCCTGAGATGGAGATAATTTATTTATTTTCGTCCCTCTAATTATCTCCTTAATGCTCAATTATAAGCAAATAAATAACCTGACCGGTTGGGTCATTTTTTTGGTAGCCACCCTGGTCTATATACTTACAGTCGAACAAACAGCCAGTTTCTGGGATCCGGGAGAGTTTATTGCGGTGTCTTACAAGCTGCAAGTCCCTCACCCTCCGGGTGCTCCGTTCTTCCTTTTGGTGTATCGGATGTTCAGCGTTTTTGCCTTTGGTGACCCGCTTCAAATAGCCTTTTGGATGAATGTTGGAAGTGCTTTGTTCTCAGGATTCACCATTCTGTTTCTGTTTTGGTCCATTACCCTATTTGGAAAAAGGCTCTTCAAAATCGAAGAAGGCAAGGAAGACAAAGGCCAGATAATCTCCTTAATGGGTGCCGGAATCGTTGGCTCCTTGGTTTACACTTTCTCAGACAGCTTCTGGTTTTCGGCAGTCGAGGCGGAAGTTTACGCCATGTCATCCTTCTTTACGGCGATTGTAATATGGGCCTTCCTGAAGTGGGACGTGATCAAAGATCCAAAAGAGGAGAACCGTTGGATGATTTTCATCGCTTATCTAGTTGGACTTTCTATCGGAGTGCACTTGTTGAATTTAGTCACTTTGCCAGCTTTGGCACTGATCTATTATTTCAAAAAGTATCTTAAGCCAACCCTGAAAGGAGCAATTTTCGCCATGTTCCTCGGTGGTGTAGCTCTGATTATCATCAACAACCTGATTATCCCCGGCCTTCCAAGTTTGGCCGGATCGATGGAAATCTTCTTTGTTAATTCCATTGGACTTCCTTTTGGGGCAGGGATAATTTTCTTTGCTATTCTGTTTTTAGGAGCTTTGTTTTTTGCCTACCGATATTCAAGAATCAAAGAAAAAGCGATCCTCAATACAGTCTTGCTTTCTCTGATTTTCATCCTGATTGGCTATGGTTCTTATGCATTGATCGTTGTTCGTGCGAATCAGGACCCTATCATCAATGAGAATGCGCCAAGTGATATAGTAAGCTATGTGTCCTATCTCAAGCGTGAGCAATATGGCTACAGACCTCTGCTTCACGGGCAGTATTTCACAGCAGAACTGGTCGATCAGGAAGAAGGTGACCCGGTTTACATGAAAGGAAAAGATAAGTATGAGATCGTGGATTATGACTTGAAAAACACGTACGATCCTGCGAAAACAACCATTCTTCCAAGAATTTATTCCACTCAGGAAAATCATAAAAGAATCTACAGATCTAAGCTAGGCCTTAGAGAGGGCCAGGAACCAACTTTTGGTGACAACCTCTATTTCATGTTTACTCACCAACTGGGACATATGTACTGGAGATATTTTATGTGGAATTTCTCGGGACGTGAAAGTGATTTTTCGGACGCACCCTGGACAGGAATCGGAGATGCGTTGAGTGACAAATACCCAGACTACATCAAGGAAAACAAAGCGCATAATAATTACCTGATGCTTCCGCTGATTCTGGGAGTAATTGGCTTGCTATTCCAGGCAAAAGTGGACCCCAAATCATTCTATGTAAACCTGATGCTCTTCCTGATGATGGGAGTTGTATTGGTTTTGTATCTGAACTCTCCGCCTGTTGAACCTCGGGAACGGGATTATATCTACGTCGGAAGTTTCTACGCCTTTGCTATTTGGATTGGAATGGGAGTTTTGGCAATCGGAAATATGATCGCCAAGGCGAATAAAAATCTGGCAGTTGCGGGAATTATCGCAACACTGATTACACTTCCGATTGCAGGATTAGTAGCCAGTCAAAACTGGAATGACCACAATAGAAAGGGCCGTTATTTCTCAGTGGATTCCGCAAGAAACTTCCTTGCATCGTGCGCTCCAAACGCAATTCTATTTACTGGAGGTGACAATGATACTTTCCCACTTTGGTATGTGCAGGAAGTAGAAGGTTTCCGAACAGACGTTCGAGTAATCGTATTGAGCTATTTTGATACCGATTGGTACGTGGAGCAAATGACCCGGCCTGTCAACGAATCTGACGCATTACCTTTCTCTTTGGCACCGGAACGATATCAGAAAGGAACAAATGATGTTCTTTATGTAACAGAAAGAGAAGGACTGAATGCCATATCCGTGAATGAGTATCTCAAGCTTTTGAACTCAGGTTCTGAATTGTTGAGAATGCAAACCGGAGGAAAAAGCGTCGTGAACATGGTTCCATCCCGAAATCTGATTTTAGATGTGGACAGTGCTGACGTGGTAAATAAAAATATCATTCCTGCAGAATTTGCTCCTTTGTTTACCCCGCAAATGAATCTCCAGGTAAAAGGTCAGTATGTCACCAAAGGAACCTTGATGCTGATCGATTTAATCACCAGCAATAATTGGGAAAGACCTATTTACTTTAATAATACTTCGCTTGCCACGATTGGAATCAATCTCGATGAACACGTGGTGATGGAAGGGTTGACCTATCGTTTACTACCAATTCGCAAGCCGGAGTTCATCCGCGAAGAACTTGTGAATCCGGATCTTGCGATGAAGAATTTCATGGAGAATTTCGCCTTCCGTGGAATGGACAATCCTGATGCATACCTGGACGAAGAATACAGACGATTTGCATCCAATCACAGAAGTGCATTGAATAGCATCGTGATTGCTCTATTGGATCAGAATCGCATGGAAGACGCTGCTACTCTGCTAAACTACGGATTGAAAGTGATGCCGAATGAATCTATTCCTTATGATCTCTCAAGTGGCCAATCTGTCCCTCTTTTCTTTGAAGTCGGGGAAGATGAGAAAGCCCTGGACATCATTGATAAGGTCTCGAAAAAGTCATTGGACATGATTGAGTTTTATACCGAGGAAGGCAGACCGTACGATAGAGATATGATGATTTCTGTGGAAATGGTGAAATATTTCATTCCTCTCCTCGAAGAAAGAGGCTATCAGGAAAAAGTTCAGGAACTGAAACTACGAATGGAGAAATTCCTGGGACCTGAAGAAAAAGGAGGCAGTTTGATTCCGAGGAATTAAGCAACTTATTCCAAAAAAAAGCCGGCATGATATCAATCATTCCGGCTTTTTTGTTTTGAAGAATTCTTCAATCAATTATTTCTTTCTCAACACATAAAATAAATCCAATCCCTTTGCAGGATCCTCGACTAGCGGATAATCCTCGTGGGAGATCTGAAGCACGCTTGCACCTTGTTCTTTGTGAAGCTTATTTCGATTCATTCGATTTAAAATCTCAAAGGGCATTCTCAAAACCCAGGTCGGCAACTTATGCTGAAGATCCAGAATATCAAATCGCATTATTTTCTGAACTGATTTACGGTTGGCGTCATGATAGGCCCAGACTTTCTCATTTCCTCCGATTCCTCTTGCCTCTACCGAATCAAAAATCTGGGAACAAAGAGTAATTAACTGGTGAGGAGTATATTCCCGCTCATGCCACGGATTCCTCGAAAGGGTGTGGTTGATGTTCGGAGTTGAGATAATTGCCTTTCCTCCGGGCTTGAGCATCCGATATATTTCCTGGAGAAACAATTTATCATTAGGAATATGCTCGATTACCTGAAAACTCACAATAGTATCAAAATAATCGTCTGCTATTCCTTCAAAGGGTGGAATGACGGCCTGTCTGAATTCGATACCAGGGAATTTAACTTTCAAAGAATCAATCACTTCCTGAATCTTATCAAGTCCTAGATAGCTATCGGCCAAAGGCAGCAAAGTCTCCACTCCTCTTCCTTCTCCGCAGCCTACTTCCAGCAATTTGCCGGATATCCAAGGCTGTGCAGCAATGTATGCTTTGAGCAATCGTTGATGAATTGGGTTGTCGCTGACCAACTTGTCAGAGGCGATTTCCGTTGTATAGGTAGCCATACAAAATTTTACTATTTTGGCAAAAGTAACCTTAATTTTTAAAACCCGAGATCAGTACCCGATGAACCATCTTAAAATCCGAACTCTGATTTTTTCAATCCTCCTCACAGGTTTTATTCTACCTGCTTATTCCCAAAAAAACGTAGGCAATTTAAATCAGGCACTTAGGTATTCCCGATACTCCAGAATCGCCTTGAAAATCATCCCGATTAAGGAAAGTGCTACCCGCTTCAAGCTCCAATGCCTGGTAGAAAAAATAGAGGACAAGCCGGATTTCAATACCTACAGCTTTTCCTATTCCATTTTGGAAAGCTATGAAGACGAAATCACTTCAGAAAAAACCAACTTATTGACAAGAGATAACCTGAAATATGATACTGAAAGGCATTGGGTTTTCGAGATTCCTGTAGAGATCCTCGAAGATGAGCAAACTTCGATTGCTTTATTTACAGCACTCGATACCAGACAGGGCGATGAGTACAATTTTAGCATAGATCTCAAGAGCTCTTATGTCTCAGGTCACCCAGACTTTGGCGCTTATTTCGCCAATAATGTCGCGTTTGATCAAAATTATTTAAACACCGGAGAATTTTTACTTTTCAAATCTGATGGTGGCCCAAACCTGCATCTGTTTTATTACCCGATCGATTTCGAAGTTCCTTTCCCTCCGATGGAAACCAAATCACCTTCCATTCCTAAGGAACTTCAAGTAGTGGATGAAGGTGATTTTCTGGCAAACGTTCCAAAAAGTTTCGATAAAAAAGGTTATTATTTTATCCAAAGCGATACATCCAAAACTTCAGGTTTGATTTTGAAAACTACTCATGAGGCATTCCCAAAAGTGAAAGACTGGGATGAAATGGTTGAGATAGTCACCTACATCTCTACCCGAAAAGAACATGAGACCCTCCTTTTGGCTGAGGATAAGAAGAAAGCACTTGATGAATATTGGTACGGACTTACCCGAAATCCTGATGTCGCCAAGGACCTGATCCGTGAATATTTCCGTCAGGTGGAGTTTGCAAACATCTTATTTACAGATTTTAAAGAAGGCTGGAAAACCGACAAAGGCATGGTCTACATCGTGATGGGTGCTCCACAAGATGTGAACTTTTACCTCGACAGAGAAGTGTGGACTTACGGAGGAATGGATGAGAGTTCAAAAATTCGCTTTACTTTTGCCCGCGTAAAGAATATTCTCACCCCACACTATTACGTGTTGAACCGCTCAAGGGCTTATCAGCCTGTATGGTTCAAAAACATTTCAATATGGAGAAGCGGAAAGATGGCTTTTTAATCGAAAAAGGAGCCCAGGAAAAAGATTTTATATTTGGTACCAGAGCTGTAATGGAGTCTATCCATGCAGGAAAAGATATTGATAAAGTCCTCGTTCAGAAAGAACTTAATAACGATTTGATCAAAGAATTGCTCACGCTATGCAAAGCTGAGAAAATTCCAGTGGTACGAGTTCCGGATGCCAAACTTGATCGAATAACCCGTAAAAATCACCAGGGAGTAGTTGCGCAGATGTCTGCCATTGAGTACGCTTCATTGGACAATGTAATTGACAGTTGCTTCGCTGTTGGCAAATCTCCTTTAATTCTGATCCTTGATAGAATCACCGATGTGAGAAACTTTGGTGCAATCGCCAGAACTGCGGAATGTGCCGGAGTAGATGCAATTGTAATTCCTGAAAAAGGAAGTGCTCAGATCAACGCCGATGCAATCAAAACTTCAGCCGGAGCGCTCAATTTTATTCCAATAGTCCGCGTAAGAAACCTTTTCTATACTTGTCGAGATATTCAGAAAATGGGATTGACTTTGGTAGCAATCACTGAAAAAACCCAAAAAAGCATGTATGATGCCGATTTTGCTTCCCCTGTTGCTTTGGTTATGGGATCGGAAGAAGACGGAATCTCCCAGGATCTAATAGGAATCATGGACGACAAAGTGAAAATCCCGATGATCGGAAATATAGAAAGTTTGAACGTGTCTGTATCCGCCGGAGTGGTGATTTACGAAGCAATCAGACAACGAAAAAAATAAGTGTAGTGATTAAAATGAAAAAGCGGGTGACTTAAATAAAGTCATCCCCTTTTTTTCTGGCATTTGAGACAAACTCCCTGAATTTTTTCTCTGCATCGAGCTTACAAATCAACAGCACATTATCAGATTCATTGATCAGATAATTGTCCAATCCTTGTACTACGACCAACTTGTCCCCATTAACTTTTATATAGGAGTTGGAAGTATCATAAAGAATTGCATTTGCCTCGATCACATTGTTAAACTCGTCTTTTGGACTTAATTCATGAAGGCTGTTCCAGGATCCAAGATCAGACCAGCCAAAATCACCCAGAATCATATAGACTTGGTTTGATTTTTCAAGGATCCCGTAATCAATGGAGATATTTTTCACCTGCATGTAGGCTCTGGTGATGTACTCATATTCGCCCGGTGTTCCCAAAAAGCTCAATCCATCTTCAAAAACTTCTGCCAGATCCGGCATGTAGGCCTGAATGGCATTGATCAAACTGCTGGCTTTCCATACGAACATACCTGAGTTCCAGACAAAATCTCCGCTATCAATAAATGTTTTTGCAAGCTTTAAATTTGGCTTTTCGGTAAAAGTTTTAACCTTAAGTGTATCCTCGGATGAATTATCGTGATATTGGATATATCCATAACCCGTTTCAGCTCTGTTTGGTCTGATCCCGATTGTGATCAGTCTTCCGGGAATTTTAGCAGCTTCGACTGCTTTGAGAATTGTGTCTGTAAATTTCTTTTCCTGCAAAATCAAGTGATCCGCCGGGGTCACGACAAGATTTGCTTCGGGATCAAGTGCATGAATCTTATATGCGGCATAGGCGATGCACGTTGCCGTATTTTTCCGGGAAGGTTCTATGAAAATCTGGCTGTCTTCAAGTTCGGGAAGTTGCTCCTTTACCAAATCGACATATTTGCGGTAAGTCACGATCCTAAACTGATCTAACTCTGCAATTTCCCGGAATCTATCAAAAGTCATCTGAAGCAGGCTTCTACCTGTACCCAGAATGTCTAAAAATTGCTTTGGTCTGCGTCGTCTACTGTACGGCCAGAATCTTGATCCGATTCCTCCAGCCATGATGACGATATAAGGTTTGTCCTGCATTCTTTATGTTATACTATTCCTTCCTTCATTAATTCATGAATATGAACAAAACCTGCGATTTTATCTCCATCCATCGCGACGAGTTGAGTGATATTATGATTTCTCATCATATTCAGTGCACGAATGGCGAATTCATCGGATGAAATTGTTTTCGGATTAACGGTCATGATATCTGAAGCTCGAAGGGACTGAATGTCCAATGTCTTTTGAAGCATTCTTCTCAAATCCCCATCGGTGATAATTCCTTTTAGATGGTCTTCCTCGTCGACCACTGCGGTAGCGCCAAGTCTTTTACCGGAAATCTCCAAAATTACCTCAGCCAGACCTGCAGACTCTTTCACTTTCGGAATCAATTGGGCGTCTAAAAGATCTTCAACTTTCAGATACAATTGTTTTCCCAGCGATCCTCCCGGGTGGTATTTGGCAAAATCCTGAGGAGTAAAACCTCGTGCTTCAAGAAGGCAAATTGCCAGTGCATCGCCCAAGGCCAAATGTGCAGATGTGCTGGTGGTGGGAGCTAAATTATTTGGGCAGGCCTCTTCCTCAATCGTTGCATTTAACACATATTCAGCCTGATCCGCCAGATAGCTTGAGGTATTACTGACTAAAGCCACAAGTACCGAACCCAGATTCTTCAAAAGAGGAACCAGCACTTTGATCTCAGGCGTATTTCCACTTTTTGATATGCAAATGACGATATCTTCTTCCTGGATCATTCCTAAATCGCCATGGATCGCATCTGCCGCGTGCATGAACAAAGCGGGCGTACCGGTAGAATTCAGCGTTGCAACAATTTTGTTAGCGATGATGGCACTTTTGCCAATTCCTGTAATCACGACTCTTCCCTTTGAGTTGAGAATCCTTTCTACACATGCCTCAAAATCGCCGTCCAGATAATCCACTAATTTTAAAATCGCTCCAGCCTCATTTTGCAGGACTCTGGTGGCTGTATTTCTAATATTTTTAGCTAAATTCAATTTTACCTGAGTTAAGGATTTATTTCCGCAGACAAAGGTATAAAGATATAAATCATTCCTGTTTACAGGCTCTCAGCATCCATTAACACCCTAAGTCTTGTGGAGGATAAAGTAAAAGCAGAACTAAAGAAAATCTTTGGCTTCGGTCAGTTCCGTGGCAATCAGGAGATAATCGTGGACAACCTGCTTAATAAGAGAAATACATTTGTAATCATGCCAACTGGTGCAGGAAAGTCACTGTGCTACCAGCTTCCGGCAGTTGTATCCGAGGGAACGGCCATCGTCATTTCTCCTTTGATCGCTTTGATGAAAAATCAGGTAGATCAGCTCAATGCGATTGGCGTCAATGCGCATTTTCTTAATTCAACCCTGAACAAATCCGAAGCTAATAAGGTAAAAAGTGAGGTTTTGAAAAAACTCACGAAGCTACTTTATGTCGCTCCCGAATCCTTAACGAAGGAAGAGAATATTGCTTTTCTTAAGTCTGCGCATTTGAGTTTTGTTGCAATTGATGAAGCACATTGTATTTCCGAATGGGGACATGATTTCCGCCCGGAATACCGTAGGATCAAATCCATCGTTGCTCAGATCGCTCCTAATCTTCCAATAATTGCTCTTACCGCGACTGCGACTCCAAAGGTACAGCAGGATATTCAGCGCAATCTTCAGATGGAGGAAGCTGATCTTTTCAAATCATCTTTTAACCGGACAAATCTCTTTTATGAGGTCCGACCAAAAGTGAAAAATGAGTCTAAAAAGGCGCTGATCAAGTTTATCAAACAACATAAAGGCAAGTCTGGAATCATCTACTGCCTGAGTCGAAAAAAAGTAGAAGAGATTGCTGAATTGCTGAAAGTGAATCAGATTAATGCCGCTCCTTATCATGCTGGCTTGGATTCACCTATCCGGATCAAAAATCAGGATGACTTCCTCAATGAGGAATTGGATGTGATCGTCGCAACCATTGCTTTTGGAATGGGGATCGACAAACCGGATGTACGGTATGTAATTCACTATGACGTGCCGAAATCACTTGAAGGATATTATCAGGAAACTGGCCGGGCAGGTAGAGATGGACTCGAAGGTCATTGCTTGATGTTTTACCGACACGAGGACATCGTCAAGCTTGACAAATTCAACAAAGATAAAGCAGTCACAGAGCGCGAAAATGCCAAAATTCTACTTCAGGAAATGGCGGCTTATTCAGAAACCGGAGTTTGCAGAAGGAAATTTATTCTGAATTACTTCGGAGAAATCATGCACGACGACTGCGGATTCTGCGATAATTGTAAGCGTGAGCGTGAAACTTTCTCAGGAATGGAATTGCTCGTCACGGCGCTCGAAGCAGTCAAACAAACAAATGAGCGCTTTGGCTTGGATCATTTGGTAAATGTTATTCAAGGCGAAATCAACGATTATACTGAAAGCTACAAGCACAGTTCTCTCGATGTTTTTGGTAAAGGCAAAGACGAAAGTGAAAAAACATGGACGACAGTAATCCGTCAGGCAATGATCCTCGATTTCCTTGAAAAAGATATCGAGAATTATGGAATCTTGCGATTGACTGAAAAGGGTAATGAATTTCTAGAAGCACCTTACGTGGTCGAATTGTATCGTGACCAGGATTTTGCCAAAATGATGGAAGCAGATCAAGCCGAAATCGATATCAGTACCGGAGTGGCCTATGACGAGAAGCTTTTTGACCTGCTGAAAGCGGAAAGAAAGAAAGTTGCAAAATCAAAAAACCTTCCTCCCTATATCATCTTCCAGGATCCTTCTTTGGAAGAAATGGCTACAGTTTATCCGATTTCGAAAGAAGAACTGGCGCAAATCAATGGCGTTGGTATGGGAAAAGTCGCTAAATTCGGAGCTCCGTTTCTGAAAGTAATTTCGGCATATGTGGAGGAGAACGATATCGAAACTGCTGCGGAAGTGGTGGTAAAATCGTCGGGTGTCCGATCCAAAGTGAAGATTTCAATCATCCAGCAAATAGATCGAAAAGTCGATCTTGATGAAATCGCTGAAAATCTCAATATCAGCATGGGTGAATTGCTTCACGAAATAGAGCAAATTATTTACAGCGGAACGAAACTTAATATCGATTACTACATTCATCACATCATGGATGAGGAGCGTGAGGATTTGCTCCATGATTACTTTATGAATGCAGAAACAGATCAAATAAAAGTGGCATTGGATGAACTTGCCGACCAGGACTTTGCAGAGGATGAATTGCGGGTCTATCGGGTCAAGTTTATCTCGGAGCACGCCAATTAACCTGAATTAAGTCAATGAATATACTCTTGCTTGGAAGCGGAGGCAGAGAACATGCCTTTGCCTGGAAAATCGTACAAAGCTCCGATTGCACCCAATTGTTTATAGCTCCGGGAAATGCCGGAACTGCTGAAATCGCGACCAACGTATCTATCTCAGTTACCGATTTTGAAGGAATCCGCGATTTTATCAACTCAAATAATATTGACCTCGTAGTGGTCGGACCAGAAGAGCCTTTGGTAAAAGGTTTGGTCGATTATTTGCAAAATGAACTATCAACAGCAAAAACTCCGGTTGTCGGCCCTTCTCAATTGGGCGCCACCCTGGAAGGAAGCAAAGATTTTTCGAAGCGATTCATGCAGCGAAACAATATTCCGACGGCAGCTTACGAAACATTCAATCCAGATCAGATCGAGGCGGGAATTGTATACCTGAAGAAGCAAAAACTCCCCATTGTACTTAAAGCTGATGGATTGGCGGCCGGAAAAGGTGTGCTGATTTGTCTTACGCTGGAAGAAGCAATTTCTTCCTTAAAAGAAATGCTGCTCGACCAGAAATTTGGTGAGGCTAGTTCCAAAGTCGTAATAGAGGAGTTTTTGACAGGAATTGAACTTTCTGTTTTTGTGGCGACAGATGGTAAAAGCTATAAAATTTTGCCGGAGGCGAAAGATTACAAACGAATCGGCGAAGGAGATACCGGATTGAATACTGGCGGAATGGGTGCTATCAGTCCGGTGATTTTCGCAGATGCAGCTTTTATGAAAAAAGTGGAAGAGCGTGTAGTAATTCCAACTGTCGAAGGACTTGCAAAAGAAAATATCCCATACAAAGGCTTTCTTTTCATTGGGTTGATGAATAACGAAGGAGATCCTTTCGTCATTGAATACAATGTGAGAATGGGCGACCCGGAAACGGAAGCTGTTTTACCAAGAATTGAAAGTGATTTCCTTGGTTTGCTTCATGGAATTGCCACTGGAACATTGGACAAATACGAAATGAAAATTTCACCTGATTACTCCACAACGGTGGTGATGGTAAGCGGTGGCTATCCTGGTTCTTACGAGAAAGGTTTCCCGATTTCTCTACCAAAATCCTCGGAGGGAAGCGAGATTTTTCACGCAGGAACTACTCGAAACAGCAAAGGAGAACTTGTAAATCAAGGAGGAAGAGTGATAGCGGTAACAGGAAAAGGAAAAACCCTGAACGAGGCCCTGACGAATGCATTTGAAACTGTAAAAGGAATTAACTGGGAAAAGGCCTATTATAGAAAGGATATCGGACAAGATATTCTCAACTTGATGAAATAATCCCAAAACTACCCAGGGCTAAGCTCTGTAAATATAAATTATGGCTGGATGTACTACTTGCTCTACCACCTCAACAGGAGGTTCCGGGGGCTGCCAAAATAACGGCACCTGCGGCACGAGCGATTGCAATAAAATGAATTCCTTCGACTGGCTTTCCCATATGGGGATTCCGGAAGTTGACAACTTCGACATCGTCGAAATCAAATTCAAAGGAGGAAGAAAAGAATATTATCGAAACGTCGATTATCTCGGTTTGAATACCGGTGATCCCGTGGTCGTGGACGTGCCAAGCGGACATCACATCGGCTATATTTCCCTTCAGGGTGAACTGGTTCGATTACAAATGCAAAAGCGAAAAGTAAGAGATGATGATAATATTTTAAGAATCTACCGTGTCGCCACTCAAAAAGACATGGAAAAATGGGAAGAAGCTAAAAACCGCGAAATCCCTACTCTTTATCGATGCAAGCAAATCATCGATGAGCTCAAATTGTCCATGAAAATGTCGGACATCGAATATCAAGCCGACAACTCAAAAGCAACATTTTACTATTCAGCAGAGGACAGGATTGATTTCCGGGAACTCATCAAAATCCTCGCCGGGGAATTCAAAATCCGCGTGGAAATGCGTCAAATTAGCCTCCGCCAAGAAGCGGGAAGATTGGGCGGCATCGGCGTTTGCGGACGTGAACTTTGCTGCTCCACCTGGTTGGTTGATTTCAAAAATGTAAGCACTTCTGCCGCCCGATATCAGAATCTGTCTTTAAATCCTGGCAAACTCAGCGGCCAATGCGGAAGGCTGAAATGCTGCCTGAATTATGAACTTGACACGTATATGGATGCCATAAAAGACATCCCGACGGTTGAGCGACCTTTGATGACAGAAGTGGGCCCGGCAAAACTTCAGAAGACCGATATTTTTCGAAAACTCATGTGGTTCAGCTACAATAATGACAACGATTGGCATAGCATCACGTGTGATCGGGTAAAGGAAATTCTTGAACTTAATACTAAAAACATCAAGGTTTTCAACCTCAAAGTAAATCAATCAACAGATATCGAAGATCTTGCGGCTAAATCTACGCGAGAACTTGAGCTCTTGGATAAGAAATTCTCCAACAAAAAGAAAAAGCCAAAAAACAGAGAACGAAATGATCAGGTGACTCCCGATGCTCAGGTAAAACCATCGCCTGCAACACCAAGACCACAGCCACTACCCCAAGTAGCAAAGCAAGAAGGTCCTCGTCCTGCCGGGGAGTTTAAAAAGAAGAAAAACAAGAACCGAAACAAAAATCGGAATGCACAGCCTGGTGGTCAGCCTCAAGCTGGCCTACCACAGTCCAATCAACCAAATCCCCAGAATCAGCCCAGAGACCAAAGCGCAAATCCGCCGCGTGAAACGAGACCGGCGCCTCCTCAAGGCGAAGCAAAACCAATGACTAAAGCTCCGGAGCAGAATCAGGAGGCAAAAAAGAAATTCCCTCCACGAAGAAATCAAGGTCCTAATCCAAATAACTCAGGCAATGAGCAAGGTTAAAATCATTCTGTTTTTCTTTCTTGTCACTTTGACATTTGGATGCTCAGATGATAGAATTTACGAAGATTTTCAGGCTGTTGCTTCTGGAAATTGGGGAATACAGGACACCCTGAGATTTGACTTGGTAGATCTAGAACTGGACGGAAGAAAAAGCATGATTGCAGTACGATTCAATGAAAGTTACTCCTTCTCAAATTGCTACGTTAGAGTCATCAGCTACGATTCGGCTGGTGTGATATTGGAAAATAAGTTAGTGAATGTGCCTTTGTTTGACTCCAAATCAGGGGAACCACTTGGAAAAGGAATTGGAAGCACTTACACGAAGTATGATACGCTCCCTTTCAGTTTTAAGCCTGAAACCAGAAGCTTAACGTTTTTACAATATATGAGAACTGATCAGCTGACAGGAATTGAAGCCATCGGATTAAAAATTCTGAAATAGTAAGATCTCAAAATCAAAAAAGCCTCATTTTGATTCAGGATGAGGCTTTTTAGTATTCAAGTTATTGATTTAGCGCATACTTTTATAGGCATTGATCAGGCCATTTGTCGAACCATCATGGCTCTTCACGTCTTCATTTCCTTTCAACTCCGGAAGAATTCCGTTTGCAAGAACCTTCCCCAGTTCAACACCCCATTGATCAAAGCTGAAGATGTTCCAGATGGATCCCTGTATGAAGATTTTATGCTCATACATCGCCACCAACATTCCCAAAGTATAAGGTGTTATTTTCTTCACCAAAATTGAATTGGTAGGCCTGTTACCTTCGAACACGCGGTGAGGAGCAATCTTATCAATTTCCTCAGCCGACTTACCAGCTTTTGCCATTTCAGCCTTCACATCATCCAGGGGTTTCCCCTTCATCAAGGCTTCTGTCTGGGCGAAGAAATTTGATAGTAACTTCTGATGATGATCGCCGATCGGATTATGGGAGAAAACCGGGGCAATAAAATCGCAGGGAATCAAATGAGTACCTTGATGAATTAGCTGATAAAATGCATGCTGACCGTTGGTTCCGGGTTCACCCCAGATAATCGGACCAGTTTTATAATTCACTTTTTCACCTGATCGGCTTACATATTTGCCATTGCTTTCCATGTTTCCCTGCTGAAAATAGGCTGCAAATCGATGCAAATACTGATCGTAAGGCAGAATTGCCTCTGAACTTGCACCAAGGAAATTAGTATTCCAAATACCGATCAACGCTAACAGAACTGGGATATTCCTGTCAAACATAGAATTGCGGAAATGGCGGTCCATCGCATGAGCTCCGGAAAGAAATTCCTCGTACTTTTTGAAACCAATTGAACAGGCAATGGGTAATCCGATTGCGGACCAAATGGAATACCTTCCTCCTACCCAATCCCAAAACTCAAACATGTTTGCTGTATCGATCCCGAAAGCTTCAACCGCCTTTGCATTTGTCGATAAGGCCACGAAGTGTTTTGCAATCGCGGCTTCGTCACGGGCCTGATCCATAAACCACTTTCTGGCTGTATGCGCATTGGTCATTGTCTCCTGGGTCGTAAAAGTCTTGGAAGCAATGAAGAAAAGTGTTGTCTCAGGATCAACTTTGCGAAGCGTCTCAGCGATGTGAGTGCCGTCCACATTAGACACAAAGAAGATCTCCAAATCAGGGCTTTGGTAAGGTTTGAGCGCCTCCGAAACCATCACGGGTCCGAGATCACTTCCACCAATGCCAATATTAACAAGTGATTTGATCGGTTTTCCGGTGTATCCCAGCCAAAGCCCTGAGTGCACTTTGTCTGCGAAGCCTTTCATTTGCGCCAGTACTCCATTAATATCAGGCATGACGTCCTTTCCATCCACGAACACAGAGAAATTGCTTCGATTTCTCAACGCCGTATGAAGAACTGCTCTGTTTTCAGTCTCATTGATGGCTACACCGCTAAACATGGATTCAATTGCGGCATGAAGTTCTGTCTCACGCGCCAAATCCATCAGAGCGTCTAAAATCTCGCTATTGACGCGGTTTTTTGAATAGTCAACCAGAACATCTTCCAGTTGGATGCTGAATCTTTCGAAGCGCTCACGCTCATCAAAAAGTGATATGATTTGAAGGTCTTTGTATTTCTCTGCAAGTACTTTTAGTCTGGCCCACGCTGGAGTTTGAGTCGGATTGATTGCGTTCATTGGTAAAGGTTTTTGATAGGATTAAGCGACAAAAATAAGATTTATCTTGGGGGAATGAAGACCTAAATTTTATTGTCAGAATTAAAATATGATAATTTTTTAGGTGATATTTTTTAAAATTAATATTTTGGAAAATCCTTTAAATCTTTCAGGAATCCAAATCAAACAACGATGCTCCCAAAGTCTTTTTTTTTATTCCTTATTTCCACTTTTTCAATTTGCCTGTCATCCCAAGGTCAGCAAAGGATTACCTCAAAGCTTAATAAACACTTTATCGAAATTGAAGAGGTAGATTCTATTCTTCACCGGTTCACCAAAGTGGAAAACACCCAAAAATCCGGTAATACTGTTACATGGATTTTTGACCTTCAAAACCGACTGGTCAGGCAGTCAAAAAAAGGGTTTAATCCCACAGAAAATTTCAATCAGGAAATCACAGAAACTTTTGATTCGACAAACCAACTAATCAGTCAAAGGATACTTAATCTCGACAACTCTAAGTATGTTATCTTTTATTACAAGCAGGGCATTAAAAAAGCCCAAGTGACCAATCACGGTGATGATGTATTTGAGATTTGGAGAGACAGTCCTGACAGCATCTATATGACCAATTACGATGAATTCATACCAAGCATTGAAAAGTCTTTATGGCACCAGTTTTTGGCTAAAAACCTTACTTATCCCTCTCAGGCGAGGACATCCGGAGCCACCGGAACAGTGATTCTTGCACTCTTGATTTCAAAAAATGGGGAAATCATCGAAATTGAAATCGCCAATGAATCACAGGTAAACCCTCATTTGAGCAAGGAAGCCTTGCGGGTAGCTAAGCTTTTCAAAGGCCGCTTTATTCCTGCTGTCAACCTTGAAGGAGAATCGGAGGAATCCTGGCTTAATATCCCGGTACGATTCAAACTCGGATAATCAACTATCGCCCTTTTCAACGATGTCGAAGTAAATCATAGAAAATTATTGATTGAATAGGTATTGGCTTCATCCTTGATATTCCTTAGAATGAATCCCTTTATCAACATTTCGAAGTAATTGAAATATGGTGCTACCCATTTTAAAAATTCTTATCTCCGTCTTTTTAATTTTTACATGGTTACCTCTTGTCAAACTGGATTACTGGTGGATCAGAATTTTTGACTATCCCCGATTTCAAAAGCTTCTCGTTTTGGGAGCGTTAATGGTATTTTGGATGATTTTTGGGCGTCATGAAGATTGGTTTTGGGGATGGACAGGAAGTGTTCTGATGAGTCTTGGATACCTCAGCTTTTTGGTTTGGCCGTATTCAATTTTCGGGAAAAAGATGATCAAAAAAGTCGGCTACGATCCTCTTCGGGGTATTCACCTGATTGTAGGAAACATCTTCCAATACAATCGAAAATATAATAAAGCACTTAGCCTTTTTCAACAAAATGATCCTGACGTGATCTTTCTGGTGGAAACAGACAAAGCTTGGATTGATGCTTTAAAACCACTCCATTCCACTTATGAAAATCGGATCTTTCTTCCTTTGGAAAATACGTACGGTCTTGCCCTATTTTCTAAATTCCCGATCGTAAGAAAGGAAATTCTGTATCTGGTTGACAAAGAAATTCCTTCTTTGGAAATTGATCTTCAATTACGAAATGGAGAGATCATTACGATGTATGCGATCCATCCGACTCCGCCAGTGCCCGGAGAAAATCTAACCAGTGCGGAAAGAGATGCGGAAATTTTGATCGTGGGAAAGAAATCAAAAGCAAATCCGCTTCCATCAATGGTAATCGGTGATCTCAATGATGTGGCCTGGAGCCAATCTACATCACTTTTTTTAAAAATTTCAGAGTTGGCTGACCCTCGTCGGGGAAGAGGATTTTTCAGCACTTTCCATGCAACCTATCCATTTTTCAGGTGGCCTTTGGACCATATATTCTTAAGCCATCATTTTGGATTGTCCAGGATAAAGGTCCTGCGAAATATCGGATCTGACCATTTTCCGATTGAACTCATGGCGATTCTTACCAAAAAAGATACCACCGACACAGAATCAGCTTCACACGAAGAACAAGTAGAAGCCCAAGCCAAAATTCTCAAAGGCGATGAAAATCAAAAAAGCCAATCAATTTAGAATTGATCGGCTTTTAAAATATTTCAAATATCCTTAATTATCCTTTTTTGCTTCAGCTTTTGCTTGTCGCTTGAAGCCTTTATTAAATGGCCAGGTAAATTCCAAAGCTTTCATTCCCTCATTGAGATTGTAAGTAGCTGAGTCTGTATTCTCCATCGTGCTTTTCAAATTCGCAGCAAACTCAGGATCGTTCAGAAGCATTCCCATTGTATTGTCTTTCGAATTGAATTTCTCAGCGATTACTTCCAGTTTCTGAGATACCTCTTCAGAATTGGCTGCAGTAGCTTTCAAACTTTTCATCGTCTCTTTCATATCCCCCACCATCACGGTATCAGTAGCAAGATCATTGAACAGGTTACCTTTTTGATTCATTTTGGCAGTAAAGGTGTTCAGATCTGTCAGCATTCTATTGCTATTGATTGAAGCACGATTCAGGTTTAAAATAATAGACCTGAAACTTTCTGCCAAAAGCGAATCGGTCATTACTGCTCCGACAATGCCTTCACCGGCAGCTAATTTGGAAGTCAGGACCTTCAGATCATTTGTAATCTCAACAAGGTTCTCGTTATTGACCTGCAGTGTTTCCATCATTTTGTCAGTATCTAGCGGCATCACGGATTCCAGTCGATCTCCGTCTTGTACAGCTGGTGCCAAGGTGGTTCCGCCATATATCACGATGATCTTATTTCCAATCAAACCGTCGGAGCTGATTGTAGCTTTGGAATCTTTACGGATGAAGTCTACTACTTCTTTCTCTACGTTCATTTCAATTTCTACCTGAGAATCCCCGTAGAAATTGATTTTACGAACCGTTCCGATTTTCACGCCGGAAAACCAGATGTTATTTCCGGTCTGCAAACCACCGATATCGTCGAATACAGCCTTCAGCTGAATTGTCTTGACGAATTTTTTCTGTTGGCCACCTAAAGTCAAAACCCCGGCTACCAAAATGGCAATACCGAGGAAGACAAAAATGCCTACTATGACGGATCTTTTATTTTCACCTCTCATGACTCAATAAAATTATAATCGTAAAATGATTTGACTCGCTCATCTTCTGCACGTGCAAAGACTTCATCAAAGGTTCCAATTGCCTTAAACTGACC